>NZ_JBSFLZ010000061.1:0-37835 GCF_053599315.1 Saccharopolyspora sp. NPDC000995 | reverse complement strand
GGTGGGCCGCGCCGACGACCTCGCACTCCTTGCGGAATCCGCCCCGCGCGCCGACATCGTCGGAAGCCTTGCGCAGCAGCTCCAACTCGTTGACCATCCATCCGCGCCCGGCACCATGGCGTTACTGCCGGTGCGTGGACCGGTAAGGTCAGCCGCACGGTTCGCTGTGTTGTACGTCACTCACCAGTGGCGTGTCGGGCGTCCGCGGGCGGCGGCCGGGCGGCTGCTACGCAGGAGGGGTGCTGTTGACCGAGCGGAGCGAGAGCAACCGGACGACCTCCGGCGGTCTCGGCCTGGCTGGTGCCTGCGCTGAGGCGTTCGCGCTGGTTCCGCTGCCGGCCGCACCGGCCCTGCTCAGCACCGAGGACGGCGTCGTGGTGCTGGCGACGGAGCAGGCCGCGAAGCTCGCCGGCGAAACCAGCCCCGCCACCCTGGTCGGCTGTCGGCTCGCGGAACTGGTGGCGCGTGACGGGCAGGTTTCGCTGCTGCGGGCGCGCGGCGGCCGGATCCCGGTCCGCCCGCTGAGCTGGCCGCACGCCGACGACGAGCGGCTGCGCGTCACGGTGCTGATCGACATTTCGGACCTGAGCGAGGCATCGCCGGAGACCTCCGGTGACTCCGAGAACGAGCGGCGTTGGCTGATCGAGGCGCAGCGGATCGCGAAGGTCGGCAGTTGGGTGTTCTACCCGGAAACCGGTGAGCTGTACCAGAGTCCGGTCCTCACGGAATTCCTCGGCGGCTCCGGCGCGGAGGGCGCCACCGACGCCTCGTCGATGATCGCGGCGACCCACCCCGAGGACCGGAAGCGCGCCGAGGAGTTCTACACCGAGGTGCTCACCGCCCCCGAAGGGGAACTGCTGGAGGTCGAGCTCCGCGACCTGCCCGGCAAGCGGATCTACCTGTGCACCGGGCGCACCGAGTACAACCGCTCCGGCCGGGTGGAGCGGGTGCAGGGCACCGTTCAGGACATCACCGAGAACCGAGCGCTGGAGCGCCAACTGCGCGACGAGCGGCGCAAGCTGCAGGACGCGCAGCGGATCGCCCGGCTCGGCACGTGGGAGTGGGATCCGCGGACCGATGTCTTCCGGTTGTCGCGGATGCTGCACGAGATCATCGGCAAGCCCACCACCGCGCACACCACCTTCGGCACCTACCTGGAACGGGTGCACCCGGACGACCAGGACTGGGTCCGGCAGGCGTGGCAGCCGCTGAAGGAGCAGCACGAGCCGATCGAGGTCGAGCACCGCTACGTGCGCATCGACGGCACGATGCGGATCCTCCGCCTGCACGGCACCGCGATCCGGGACGCGGACGGCCAAGCCGTCCTGGTCGGCACCGCCCAGGACGTCACCGAGCAGCGCGCCGTGGTGACCCGCATGCAGCGATCCAGCCAGCGCTTCACCGACCTGGTCAGCATCACGCCGGTCGGTATCGGCATCTTCGACCGGGCGGAGCGGCTGGTCGACGCCAACGACGCGCTGTGCGACCTGCTCGGCTACCGCCTGGAGCAGCTGCGCGGCATGACGGTCCCAGACCTCACGCACCCGGACGAGCGGGAGACCGGCCTGCCCACGCCTGCCGAGCGGCCGGGCATCCGGCGCCGGGTGCCGCAGCGGGTGTTGGTGCGCTCCGACGGCGAGCCGGTGTACTGCGAGCTGCACACGTCCTCGTCGGTGCAAGACGACGGCACCCAGTTCTGGCTGGTGGTGTTCCAGGACATCACCGAGCGGCGGCGCGCGTCCGAAGCCCTGCGCTACCAGGCCACCCACGACGACCTGACCGGGTTGCCGAACCGGGCGGCGGTCAAGGACCTGCTATGCCACCTGCTCGGGCGCGCCGACTCGCACCGCGTCGCGGTGCTGTTCTGCGACATCGACAACTTCAAGCGGGTAAACGACTCGCTGGGCCACGACGCCGGGGACGAGCTGCTGGTCGCGCTGGCGCGGCGACTGGAAGGCGGACTGCCGGACGGTTGCACGGCCGCCCGGCTTTCGGGCGACGAGTTCGTGATCATCTGCCAGGACATTGAGGCGGTCGGAGGCGTCGATTCCCTGGCGACCAGGGTTTCCGGGCTGCTGCGCACCGCGGTGCCGGTGCACGGCCAGCTGATCCGGGTATCGGCGTCGATCGGTGCCGCCGTACCCAACGGGTCGGGTGTCGGCGGCGAGGACCTGCTGAGGTTCGCCGATGCGGCGATGTTTGAGGCGAAGCGCCGCGGCGCTGGCAAGGTTTCGCTGGCCAGCCCCGCGCTGATGGCCTCGGCGGACCGGCAGCTGCACCTGGAGGGGCAGCTGCGGGAGGCGCTGAACAACGACGGCCTCGTCCTGCACTACCAGCCGGTGGTGAATTCCGACGGCGCGGTGGTCACCGCCGAAGCACTGGTGCGCTGGCCGCATCCAGATCGCGGGATGCTCGCGCCGGACGCGTTCCTGCCGGTCGCGGAGCAGGGCGACCTGCTGCGGGAGCTCGATCGCTGGGTGCTGCGGACCGCGCTCCAGGAGGCGGCGACGTGGCCTGCGCGCGGCGGCCGACAGGTGGGTGTCGCGGTGAACCTGGCGGGTCTGGTGCCGGGTGGGCCGGAGTTCGTCGACGCGGTCGCCGACATCGTCGCCGAGACCGGCATCGCCTGGAACCGGGTGATCCTGGAGCTGGTGGAGACGGCGCTGGTGGACCTGCCGTCGCGGACCCGGCACGAGATGGGCGAGCTTGTCGCGCGCGGCGTGCGGTTCGCCGTCGACGACTTCGGCACCGGCTACTCGTCGCTGGCCCGGCTGAAGGACCTGCCCGCGCAGATCATCAAGGTGGACCGCAGGTTCGTCGCCGGGGTCGGCGGCGACGCCTCGGACTTCGCGGTGGCGCGGGCGGTCGTGGACATGGCCCGAGCGATGGGCCGCCTGTGCGTGGCCGAGGGCGTGGAGACGGCGACGCAGTTCCACGTGCTGTGCGGGGTCGGGGTGGACGCCTACCAGGGGTGGCTGTTCTCCGGAGCGATCCCGGCGCACGAGTTCCGCGATCTCCTCGAACGAGGCCCGTTGCCCATCCCGGGAACGTAACAACGGCGTGCGTCCTTTGGGCAGGCGCAGGGGCCGTTTCCAGGCCCGTCTTGCGTAGCGGCGGTGCTGGTTGCGGCGGGTGGGCTTAGCGGCTTCGCCGCTTTAAAGGCATTAGCCCGCCCTACCGCGACTCGGACGATCACTTCCGAAGCAGCCTCTGCAACAGCCCGACAGACTCGACCAGGGGTGACCTACGGGAAATGGGTCGTTATGTGGTTACCGAGTGAACGAGTTCGGCGATGCGGTGGCGGGGCAGGTCGATCACGCGCAGGTCCAGGTCGTCCGCGTTGGGCGCGAGCTCGGCTATGCGGTCCTTGGCCTCGCGCTTGGTCAGGCTCTCGTCGGAGTAGGTGATCAGGCCTTCCCGCCAGATGTTGCCTACCTTGCCGTGCGCCCGGTTCAGCAGATAGCACGCCACCGACGGGGTTTCCGCCGCGTCCGCCACCACGACCGCGTGCTTCGAGTCCGGGCTGCTGCGGTGGAAACGCAGCCGGTACTTCGCCGCGACGAGCTCCGAGAGGGCGTGCTGCGCGCGCTCGCTGGTGATGTCAGGGTGGTTGTTGTCGACCACGAATCCGGCGCGTTCGGCGTTGCACGCCAACAGCATCCGCAGCAGCCACGGCCCCGGATCGTTGCGCAGGTCGAACACCGGTGCGCCCTGCTGCTGCCGGATCGGCCGGCGCCAGCCGGGATCTCGCAGCGTCGCGACCGGGCCGCCGACGCGCTCGCCGACCGCCTCCAGGAACTGCGCCGGCGCCGAGGCCTCCAACGCCTCCACCGACTGCGGGCCGTGCGTGTAGATCCCCGGTGCCTGGCGCAGCGCCAGCTTGCGGGTGTGCGAGGTCGGCTGGCACACGTAGAGGTCGCTCGCGCTGCCGATGGCCTGCGCCCCGAAGTACCGATGGAACCGGGGCAGGATCGCCTCGAACACCATGCCCAGCCGCAGCAACTCCTGCTGCACCTTGTGCCCCAACGTCGGGGTCCGGGCGCTGTAGCCGTAGGCGATCAGGAGCCGGCTGTTCGGGCCTGCCAGGCATTCGGCGGCCCGCGTGGCGAACAGCCCGATGCCCTCCGGGGTGTAGGGCGGATCGGTGAACACCAGGTCCGCGCAGCCTTCCAGCACCGGCGGCACCCCGAACCGCAGGTCGGCGTGCAGGGTGCGGATGGCGAAGCCCTGTTCGGCCGCGACCGAATCGATGTGCGCCAGGATCCGCTCGTCGAGGTCCACCACGGTCACCGACGCCGAAGGCACGACCAAGCTCAACGCCAACGAAGTCAGGTCGTGATCGCCCAGGCAGAGCAGCTGCGCGCCGCGCAGGTCGTAGTTGTCGCGCAGCCATTCGGCGCGGCGTAGCGCGGTTTCCGGCGTAGCCGTCACGTGGTCGAGCGCCGCGGCGGGCGCCGGGCCGCCCTCGACGAAACCGCGCATCCGCTCCACCTGCTCGGCCCCGGCGGGCGGGACGGGGCGCAGCGCGTCCAACGCGAAGCGCTGCCGGTAGCGGTCGCGCGCTTGCGGCGCCAGCCGGTACGTCTCGCCGGTGGCTTCGACGTCGGGCCCGGCGGCGGTGAGCAGGTCCTCGACCGTGCGCCGCGCGACGGCCGTCCTGCGGATCAACTCGTCGAGCGGCAGCGCGCCCTCGGTGAGTTGGGCGAGGATCTCGCGCAGCCGTCGGGCGAGGACTCCGGCGTCGGCGAGCACCGCCTGCACGGCGTCGATGGGCTCGGGCTTTGCGGAGTGTTGATCAGTGTTCATCGGATTCCTAACCTTACGGCGTGCCCCGTGGCGGCGCCGCCGCGCCGGGCTCCCACCGCTGGGATGGTGCAGCTGGGAAGTCCCGAGAAGATCACGCGAAGGTATCGGTCGATCGCACGATTGCGCCGATCGAGCTAGGGTCGGCCAGGTTTGGGGGACCGCGACGATCTACGAGGGGGCTCGGGTGATCGAGTTCCAGGCCGTGCGCAAGCAGTACGACAACGGCACTGTCGCCGTCCACGAGCTGAGTCTGTCGGTGCAGACCGCCACTATCACCGTGTTGGTGGGCCCGTCCGGGTGCGGCAAGACCACCTTGATGCGGATGGTGAACCGGATGACCGAGCCGTCGTCGGGGAAGGTGCTGGTGGGCGGCACCGACGTGCGCGAGCGCGATCCCGCTCAGCTGCGCCGCGGCATCGGCTACGTCATCCAGCAGGCCGGGCTGTTCCCGCACCGCAACGTGCTCGACAACGTGGCGACGGTGCCGCTGCTGCACGGTCGCAGCAAGCAGGAGGCGCGGCGGCGGGCCGGGGAGCTGCTGGAGCTGGTGGGGCTGCCGCAGGAGGTGGGCAAGCGCTACCCGGCCCAGCTCTCCGGCGGTCAGCAGCAGCGCGTGGGGGTGGCCCGGGCACTGGCCGCCGACCCGCCGGTGCTGCTGATGGACGAGCCGTTCAGCGCGGTGGACCCGGTGGTGCGGGAGGGTTTGCAGGACGAGCTGCTGCGACTGCAGGACGAGCTGGACAAGACGGTGCTGTTCGTCACCCACGACATCGACGAGGCCGTGAAGCTGGGCGAGAAGGTTGCAGTGCTGCGCCAGGGCGGGCACCTCGCCCAGTACGCCCGGCCCGACGACCTGCTCGCCAACCCGGCGGACGACTTCGTGACCGCTTTCGTCGGCCGGGACCGAGGCTACCGGCGACTGTCCTTCGTGGACTCCGGCGGCGTGCGCCCGGAGCCGGTGGCCACGGTCGAGCTGGGCACGAAGGTGCCGCCGGAACCGCGCTGGCGATTGGCGGTGGACGGCGACAGCCGGCCGCGGGGCTGGCTCCCGCCCGAGTCCAACGTGGATGGTGGGCTCGTCGAGGCGCAGCTCGTGGCCGGTGGGTCGCTCTACACCGAGCACACCCCGCTGCGCGGCGCGCTCGACGCAGCGCTGTCCGCGCCGTCCGGGCAGGGTGTCGTCGTCGACGGCGATGGCCGGTTGCTCGGCGTGATCACCGCCGACCACGTGCTCGACGTGATCGCAGCGCACCGCCGCAGCGTCGGCGAAGGGCAGCCATGATCGATTTCTTCGAAAGCCCCAGCAACCGGGAAATGGTGCTCAGCCAGCTCGGCCAGCACATCTACCTCGCGCTGGTGCCGCTGCTGCTCGGCGTGCTGATGGCGCTGCCGCTGGGGCGCCTCGCCCGGCAGGTGCGCTGGCTGCGCGGCTTGCTGCAGGGCGGGGCCAACATCTTCTACACGATCCCGTCGCTGGCCCTGTTCGTGATCATCCCCGGGCTGGTGGGGACGCCGCTGCTGTCCTCGGTCAACGTGATCATCGCCCTGACGCTCTACACCGCGGCGCTGCTGGTGCGGCCGGTCCAGGACGCGCTGGACTCGGTGCCCGCGCCCATCGTCACCGCCGCGACGGCGATGGGGTACCGGCCCGGACGGCGGTTCCTCGCCGTGGAGCTGCCGCTGGCGGTGCCCGTTCTGGTCGCAGCGGTCCGGCTTGCGTCGGTCAGCAACATCAGCCTGGTCAGCGTCGGTGCGCTGGTCGGCATCGGCGGTCTGGGACGGCTGTTTACCGCTGGCTTCCAACTGGACTACCCGGAGCAGATCGTCATCGGCATCGTGCTGACCCTGCTGCTGGCCCTGGTGGTCGACCTGCTGCTGGTGGCGTTGTGGCGGCGGTTGACGCCGTGGGCGCGGGCAGGAGTGAGCCGCGCATGATCGGCGAGCTGATCGCCTGGTTGACCGACCCGGCGCACTGGACCGGGCCGGGCGGGATCTTGGCGCAGACCCTCCTGCACCTGTACTACTGCGTGGTCTCCGTCGCCGCCGCATCCGTGGTGGCCGTGCCGCTGGGTGTCTACATCGGACACACCGGGCGCGGCGCGGTTCTCGTGGTGGGGATCAGCAACGCGATGCGGGCGCTGCCGACGTTGGGTGTGGTGACGCTGCTGGTGCTGGGCTTCGGACTCGGAGAGGGCCCGGCGCTGGCCGGGCTGGTCGTCCTCGCGATCCCGGCGATCCTCTCCGGCACCTACGCGGGGGTCCGCAACGCGCCCGCCGACGCGGTCGATGCGGCCAAGGGCATGGGGATGACGCCAGGGCAGCGGCTGTGGCAGGTGGAGCTGCCGACCGCGTTGCCGCTGCTGTTCGGCGGGGTGCGCAGCGCGATGCTGCAGGTCGTCGCCACCGCGGCGGTCGCGGCCTACGTCGGGCTCGGCGGGCTGGGGCGGATCCTGCTGGACGGGTTGAAGATCAGCGACTACGCACAGATGGCCTCGGCCGCGATCGTCATCGCGGTGCTCGCGGTCCTGCTCGACTTGGTGTTGGCCGGCGCGACCCGGCTGTTGGTGCCGCGCGGTCTGGTGCTGGCCGCCCGACGAGGAGGTAAGGATTGATGAAGCGGTTGCTGATGTGCGCCGCGGCGGTGGCTCTGCTGCTGACCGGCTGCGGTTCGCAGAACCCGTTGGAGGCCAACCGGAACCAGGGCGGCGCACTGGTGGTCGGCTCGGCCGACTTCGCCGAGAGCGAACTGCTGATGAACATCTACGCCGAGGCGCTGAAGACCACCGGCGCCGAGGTGGAGACCCGGCCGCGCATCGGCGCCCGGGAGTTCTACGTGAACGCGGTGCGCAACGGGGAGCTCTCGGTGGTGCCCGACTACACCGGGAACTTGCTGCAGTACCTGAACCCGCAGGCGTCGGCGACCGAGACCCAGCAGGTCTACGAGCAGCTCAAGCAGGCCGTGCCGGGGGAGATGGAGCTGCTGGAGCAGTCCCCGGCCGAGGACTCCGACGTGCTGACCGTCACCGCCGCCACCGCCGGTACCGGGGTGCGGTCCATGGCCGACCTCGGGCCGCGCTGCGGCGAGTTCGTGCTCGGTGCGCCGGCGGAGTGGAAGTCCCGCTGGGAAGCCAAGATCGCGGAGGACTACGGCTGCCGGTTCAAGGAGATCCGCTCCATCGAGGCGGGCACCATCACGGTGGACGCGTTGACGTCCGGCCAGATCCAGGTGGCGAACCTGTTCACCACCTCGTCGCAGATCGCGGCGAACAACCTGGTGAAGCTGGAGGACCCGAAGAACATGTTCCCGGCACAGAACGTGGTTCCGCTGGCGCACAAGGGGAAGCTGACCCCGCAGCAGACCGAGGCGCTCAACAAGGTGTCCCGCGCCCTCGACACGGACAAGCTGACGCAGCTCAACCGGAAGATCGAGGTCGACAAAGCCAACCCGGCCGACGTCGCCAAGGAGTTCGTCGCCTCGGCTGGCCTCTGACGTTCAACCCACGTCGTGGGTGCGAAAATCGGTGAGGGCCGGTTTTCGCCCTCACGACACCGAGGCGCGCCGTTTAGGCCGAGCGGCCGCTGATCCTGGTGGTCAGTTCCGCCGCCGTTCGGTTGACTTGGGCGGCCAGGTCCGGCCAGGTCCCGGCGCAGGGCTCGCCGCCCGGAGTGTCGCAGAAGTGGCGGAAGGTGACGCTGATCGCCGCGATGGGCCGGGCCCCGTGGTCGAACACCGCGCAGGCCACGGAGGCGAAGCCCGCCGTCACGAAACCGTCCTCGACCGCCCAGCCGCGTCGGCGCTCCTCCGCCAGTAACCGGCGCAGTTCCGGCAAGTTCCGCGGGCCCCGGTCGGTCCGCCGCACGAACCGCTCGCTCGACGGCAGCAGGGCCCGCAAATGTGCGGCGGGCAAGTGCGCGAGCAGCACGCGCCCGGACGCGGTCAGCTGCGCGGGCAACCGGACGCCGACATCGGTTACCAGCGTCTGCGGCTGGGACGGGCGTTCCTTGATCAGGTAGAGCGACTCGCCGCCGTGCAGGACGCCCAGGTGCGCGGTGCGGCCCACCTCGTCCACCAGCCGGCGCAGCAACGGCCCGGCGAGGCGTTCCAGCGGGTCGTGGCGCAGGTAGGCCGAGCCGAGCTCGAAAGCCGCCATGCCCAGCCCGTAGCGCCGCTCCTCGGGCAGATGGGTCACGAATCCGGCGGCGACCAGCTCGGCCAGCAGGTGGTAGGTCGTCGACCGGGGCAGGTTCAGGTCGCGGGCGATGACCCCGGCCGACACCGGCCCGGCGCGGCCCGCGAGCACCCGCAGGATGGCCAGCCCGCGTCGCAGCGCGGGAACGTCGCTGCTGCCGCCCACGACCCTCCGTTCGGGGATTGGTGTCTGGCATCCCAGACACTCTCACCCTAACCGGGCTTCTGCTGACGGCGCGATAACGCTGATATGGAGTTATGCAGGACAACGTGCTCAATGTCGGTCCGGAGCCGCTCGACCGCGACGAGGTCGTCGACGTCGCCCGCGGCGGCACGCGCGTGGAACTGACCCGGCTCGCCGAGCACGGCATAGCCGCGACGCGGAAGCAAATCGAGGCGCTGGCCGCCGAGCAGCGTCCCACCTACGGGGTGTCGACCGGGTTCGGTGCGCTGGCCGTGCGGCACATCCCCAGCGACCGGCGAGCCGCCCTGCAGCAGTCCTTCGTGCGCTCGCACGCGGCCGGCGCGGGCCCGGCTGTCGAACCGGAGGTGGTGCGGGCCCAGATGCTGCTGCGCCTGCACACGATCGCGACCGGGCGCACTGGCGTCCGCCCGGAAACCGCGCACGCGCTGGTGGGGATGCTCAACGCTGGCATCGTGCCGGTGGTGCACGAGTTCGGTTCGCTCGGCTGCTCCGGAGACCTCGCGCCGCTGGCGGCCGTCGCGCTCGCCCTGACCGGCGAAGGCGACGTCTTCGATGCCTCGGGGCGGCTCCGCCCGGCCGCCGAGGCGCTGGCCGACGCCGGGATCGAGCCCGTGGTGCTGGCCGAGAAGGAAGGCCTGGCGCTGACCAACGGTACCGACGGCATGCTCGGCATGCTGGTGCTCGCGCTGGACGACCTGTCCGCGCTGCTGGACGTGGCCGATGTGACGGCGGCGATGAGCGTGGAGGCGCTGCTGGGCACCGACCGCGTCTTCGCCGCCGACCTGCAGCGCCTGCGCCCGCACCCGGGGCAGGCGGTTTCCGCGGCGCGGATGTCGGCGATGCTGGCGAATTCGCCGATCGTGGCGAGTCACCGCGGGCCCGAGTGCACGCGCGTGCAGGACGCGTATTCGCTGCGGTGCGCGCCGCAGGTGCACGGGTCGGCCCGGGACGCCGTCGGCTACGCCGAGACCGTGGCGGATCGGGAGCTCGCGGCCGCCATCGACAACCCGGTCGTGCTCGACGACGGCCGGGTGGAGTCCAACGGCAACTTCCACGGCGCCCCGTTGGCCCATGCGCTGGACTTCCTCGCCATTGTGCTGGCGGACGTCGCGAGCATGGCCGATCGCCGCACCGACCGGATGCTCGACGTCGCGCGTTCCCACGGGCTGCCCGCGTTCCTCGCCGATGACCCGGGCGTCGACTCCGGGCACATGATCGCGCACTACACCCAGGCAGGGGTGGTCGCCGAGCTGAAACGGCTCGCGGTCCCGGCGTCGGTCGATTCGATCCCGACGAGCGCGATGCAGGAGGACCACGTGTCGATGGGCTGGTCCGCCGCGCGCAAGCTCCGCCGCGGCATCGACGGCCTGACGACCGTGCTCGCGATCGAGCTGCTGACCGCCGCGCGAGCCCTGGACCTGCGCGCCCCGCTGGAGCCGGGCCCGGCCACCGGCGCGGTGCGGGATCTGCTGCGCACCCGGGTCCCGGGCCCCGGAGCCGACCGGCACATCGCGCCGGAGATCGCCGCGGCCGAAGAACTGATCCGTTACGGCGCGGTGCGAGAAGCCGTCGCCGGCTTCACGAATTCCACAGTGGACCGGAGGGTGTCATGAGCGAAGCCCGACCCGTGCGCGCCCCGCGCGGGACGACGCTGACCGCGCGCAGCTGGAGCACCGAAGCACCGCTGCGGATGCTGCAGAACAACCTCGACCCGGAGGTCGCGGAGCGGCCCGACGACCTCGTCGTCTACGGCGGCACCGGCAAAGCGGCCCGGAACTGGGCTTCGTTCGACGCGATGGTCCGGGAACTGACCACACTACGCGGTGACGAGACGCTGCTGGTGCAGTCCGGGAAGCCGGTCGGCGTCCTGCAGACCCACGAGTGGGCGCCGCGGGTGCTCATCGCCAACTCCAACCTGGTCGGCGACTGGGCGAACTGGGCGGAGTTCCGCCGCCTCGACGCGCTCGGCCTGATGATGTATGGGCAGATGACCGCCGGGTCGTGGATCTACATCGGCACCCAAGGCATCCTGCAGGGCACCTACGAGACGTTCGCGGCGATCGCGGCCCGCCGCTTCGGCGGCAGCCTCGCAGGCACCCTGACCATCACCGCCGGTCTCGGTGGCATGGGCGGCGCGCAGCCGCTAGCGGTGACGATGAACGACGGCGTCGCCCTGGTCATCGAGTGCGACCCCGAGCGCGCGCACCGCCGGGTCCGGCACGGTTACCTCGACGAAGTCGCCGACGGCCTCGACGCCGCGATCGAGAAGGCCGTCGCCGCGAAGAACGACCGGCGCGCCCACTCGGTCGCCGTGATCGGCAACGCCGCCGAGCTGCTGCCCGAGATGCTGCGGCGCGGCGTGCCCGGAGACATCGTGACCGACCAGACCTCCGCGCACGACCCGCTGTCCTACCTGCCGCTGGGCGTCGACCTGGACAACTGGGGCGACTACGCGGCCAAGAAGCCCGACGAATTCACCGAGCGGGCGCGCGATTCGATGGCCAAGCACGTCGAGGCGATGGTCGGGTTCCTCGACGGCGGCGCCGAGGTCTTCGACTACGGCAATTCGCTGCGCGGCGAGGCCGAGCTCGGCGGCTACAAGCGCGCCTTCGCCTACCCGGGTTTCGTGCCCGCCTACATCCGGCCGCTGTTCTGCGAGGGCAAGGGCCCGTTCCGGTGGGCGGCGCTGTCCGGCGACCCGGCCGACATCGCCAAGACCGACCGGGCGATCCTCGACCTGTTCGGCGAGAACGAGCACCTCGCGAGGTGGATCCGGCTGGCCGGCGAGAAGGTTTCGTTCCAGGGGCTGCCCGCGCGGATCTGCTGGCTCGGCTACGGCGAACGGGCCGAGGCGGGCCTGCGGTTCAACGAGATGGTGGCCTCCGGTGAGCTCGCGGCGCCGCTGGTGCTCGGGCGGGACCACCTGGACTGCGGGTCGGTGGCCTCGCCGTACCGGGAGACCGAGACGATGGCCGACACCTCAGATGCGGTCGCGGACTGGCCGCTGCTGAACGCCCTGGTCAACACGGCCTCCGGCGCGACGTGGGTGTCGCTGCACCACGGAGGCGGGGTCGGCATGGGGCGGTCGCTGCACGCGGGCCAGGTCACGGTCGCCGACGGCACCGAGCTGGCCGCGCAGAAGCTGGCGCGGGTGCTGACCAACGACCCGGGCACGGGCGTGATCCGGCACGTCGACGCGGGCTACCAACGAGCGGACGAGGTCGCCGCCGAACGCGGTATCCGAACCCCGCTCGTCGGCTGAGCACCCTTGAGAGCTTTGGGCCCTACAGCAGTGCTATAGCAACCAAAACGCCCACGGCCTCGAAAACTGACAGTAGATCCAGCACGGGCAGTTCTGCCCGTGACGCGGGTGTTCGGGAAGGGAGCGGGTGTGGCGGGACCGAACGAGTTGATGGCGTCCATCGCCGATGTCGGCGCGGACCGGCGCCGGGGCGGGTACTCCCGGCACGTCTTCGACGATGCCGAGAGGGAGTTGCGCGAGTGGTTCGTCGAGCAGGCCGAGGCGCGCGGCCTGCGGGTCACCACCGACCGGAACACCAACATCTGGGCCTGGTGGGGCGAGCCGGGCGGCGACGCGGTGGTGACCGGCAGCCACCTAGACTCGGTGCCCGGTGGCGGGGCGTTCGACGGGCCGCTGGGCGTGGTCAGCTCGTTGAACGCGGTGGACCTGTTGCAGGCCAAGGGTTTCACGCCCCGCAAGCCGCTCGCGGTGGTGGTCTTCGCGGAGGAGGAGGGCGGCCGGTTCGGCGTGCCGTGCCTGGGGTCCAGGCTCCTGGCCGGGACCATCGACGCGGACCGCGCCCGCGCGCTCCGCGACCCGAACGGGGTGACGTTCGCCGAAGCCATGAGCTCCTTCGGCGCGGACCCGGCGCGGCTGGGGCGAGACGAGGAGGCGTTGCGGCGCATCGGGCGGTTCGTCGAGCTGCACGTCGAGCAGGGGCGCGGCCTGATCGACCTGGGGCGGCCGGTGGCGGTCGCGTCGTCGATCCTGGCGCACGGCAGGTGGCGATTCCGGTTCGACGGTCAGGGAAACCACGCCGGCGCGACGCTGATCGCCGACCGCCACGACCCGATGCTGCCCGCGTCGCGGCTCGTCCTCGAAGCGCGCCGCATCGCTGAAGGCGTCGACAGCGGACGGGCGACGGTGGGTCGGCTGGTCCCGAACCCGGGCGGCACCAACGTCATCGCATCCACTGTGGACGTGTGGTTGGACGCGCGATCGCCGGACGACCGGTCGACCGGGTCCATCGTCGAGAACCTGTCCAGGGCGGCGGCGGAGTTCGCTGCCGCGGAGGGCTGCCAGGTCGAGGTGGTCGAGGAATCCTACGGGGACACCGTGCACTTCGACGCCGCGTTGCGCGACCAACTCAGCGGCCTGCTCGACGACGCGCCGGCGTTGCCGACCGGGGCCGGGCACGACGCGGGGATCCTCGCCGCCGAGGTGCCGACGGCGATGCTCTTCGTGCGCAACCCGACCGGCATCAGCCACGCCCCGGAAGAACACGCGGAGCCCGACGACTGCGATTCCGGTGCACACGCGCTCGCCCGGGTCCTGGAAAACCTCGCGGGGTGACGTCTAACCACGCTTTCGCCAACGCGGCTGAGGGCGCGAGCATGGGAACCTTCCTGTCACCGCAGGTCGGGTCGGCGGGGTGGTTTCCAGCATCGTCTAGATCCGAGGCCTGTTTGCAGGCCTAAACCCTGTCGCAGGTTCCCGCAGCACATTAAGTCAGCGGGCAACCCTTCCGTCCACACTGGACGACGCAAGCGGCCATTCGGCGAAACTTGCTTTTCAAGACGTGCTGTAGGCCCGCTTCCTCACGGCGGGCAAATGCTCCCGCGTTCCCCTTTCGCCAGCAGCACATCCAGCACGACGCGGACCAGCGGGTGGTCCTCCCGCCCACACTGGACCGCGGCGAAGACGCGGCGGGCCGGCGGCCTCCCCGCGAGCGGTAGCGCAACCACGCCCTGACCGCCAGCGATGGCCGTGCGGGGCACCAGCGCGACACCGGTGCCCGCCGCAACCAGCGCCACCACGGCGTGGAAATCATCGGAAGTGTGCGTGATGTTCGGGACGAAACCGGCGTTCTCGCAGCACACCTGTGCCACCGCCCGGCACGGGTTGCCCGGCAGCGGCGCGATCCAGTCGTCGTCACGGAGCTCGTCGAGCGCGACCGCGTCCGCCGCGCTGAGCCGATGCAGCGGCGGCAGCACGACGTCGAACGGCTCGGCGTAGAGCGGAAACCGGCTCACCCGCCGGGCATCGGCCTGCAGCGTCGAGGTGTACTCCATCGAGATCGCGATGTCGATCTCCCCCGCCAGCAGCATCATGAGGCTGTTGTGCGCCTCGGCATCGCGCACCAGCACCCGCACATCGGGTGCCTGCTGCCGCAACGCGACGATCGAAGGCGCCACGACCTGCGTGATCGCCGACGCGAACGACGCCACCTCCACCTTGCCGACGGTGCCCGCCGCGCAGGCCGCCAAGCTCGCCTCCGCTCGCTCCAACTCGGCCAGCACCGCCTTGGCGTGCTTGACCAGCAGCTCACCGGCCGCAGTCAGCCGGACACGACGACCCTGCCGGGCCAGCAGCGACTGCCCGACCTCGTTCTCCAACGCGGTGAGCTGCTGCGACACCGCCGACGGCGTCAGGTACAGCTTCTCCGCAGCAGCGCGCACGGTGCCGTGGTCGGCGAGGGCGCGGAGCACCAGAAGCCGCCGCGGGTCAATCACCGGGCGATTGTACCCATCCGTTCGCGGGCCGCGACGAACGCCGAAACCGCACGTTCCACGTCGTCGGCGCGGTGCGCGGCCGACATCTGGGTGCGGATGCGCGCCTTGCCCACGGGCACCACCGGGTAGGAGAAGCCGATGACGTAGACGCCCTCCGCCAGCAGCAAGTCCGCCATCCGTGCGGCCTCGGCCGCGTCGCCGATCATCACCGGAATGATCGGGTGCTCGCCCGGAAGCAGGTCGAAGCCTTCCTCGGCCATGCGGCGCCGGAACAACGCGCTGTTGTCCCGCAGCCGCTCCCGCAACTCCGGCTGCGCGGCCACCAAATCCAGCGCGGCCAGCGAAGCCGCCACGATCGACGGCGCCAGCGAGTTAGAGAACAGGTAGGGCCGGGAGCGCTGCCGCAACAGCTCGACGATCTCGGCCCGCCCGGACACGTAGCCGCCGCTGGCCCCGCCGAGCGCCTTGCCCAACGTCCCGGTGACGACATCGACCCGGTCGGAGACGCCGAAGCGCTCCGGGGTGCCCGCCCCTGTCGGCCCGGTGAACCCGACCGCGTGCGAATCGTCGACCATCACCAGCGCCCCGTACTTCTCGGCAAGCGCGCAGATCTCGTCCAGCGGCGCCAGGTAGCCGTCCATCGAAAACACACCATCGGTGACGACGAGCTTGCGCCGCGCGTCGGCGTTCTCCTGCAACAGCCGCTCCAAGTCGGCCATGTCGCGATTCCGGTACCGGCCGCGGCGGGCCTTGGACAGCCGGATGCCGTCGATGATGCTCGCGTGGTTGAGCTCATCGGAGATCACCGCGTCGCGATCGTCGAGCAGGGTCTCGAAAACCCCGCCGTTGGCGTCGAAACACGAGCTGTACAGGCTCGTGTCATCGGTGCCGAGGAACCCCGAGAGCCGCCGCTCCAACTCCTTGTGCGGGGCCTGCGTGCCGCAGATGAACCGCACCGAAGCCATCCCGAAACCCCACTTCGCCAGCGCCTCCTCGGCGGCGGCGAGCAGCGCGGGATGATCCGCCAAACCCAGGTAGTTGTTGGCGCAGAAGTTCAGCAGCTCGGCGCCGCCGACACCCACTCGCGCGCTTTGCGGCGAATCCAGCACCCGCTCGTCCTTGTACAGCCCGGCGGCCCGGATCTCGGCCAGCTCGGCCCGGACGTCGTCAGCGATCGTGTACATCAGGCGGACCCCTTCGTTGTCCAGTCGAGGATGACCTTGCCGCAGCGGCCGCTGCGAGCCGTCTCGAACGCCTCGGCGTGCTCCGTGAACGGGAAGCGGTGCGTGATCACCGGCGTCAGGTCCAGCCCGGACTCCAGCAGCACCGACATCGAATACCAGGTCTCGAACATCTCGCGCCCGTAGATGCCCTTGACGGTGAGCATCTTGAACACCACCGCGCTCCAGTCCAGCGAGAAGTCCTCGGCGGGCAGCCCCAGCATCGCGATCCGGCCGCCGTGCGCCATGTTCGCCACGACCTCCCGCAACGCCTCGGGCTTCCCGGAAACCTCCATCGCGACGTCGAAGCCCTCGCTCAGCCCCAGCTGCTGCTGCGCGTCGGCGACCCGCGCCTTCGAAACGTCCAAGGCAAGATCCACACCAACGCGGCGTGCCAGCTCCAACCGGTGCTCGCTGACATCGGTGATCACCACGTGCCGCGCGCCCGCGTGCTTGGCCACGCTCGCCGCCATCAACCCGATCGGCCCGGAACCGGTGATCAGCACGTCCTCGCCGACGACCGGGAAGCTGAGCGCGGTGTGCACGGCGTTGCCGAACGGGTCGAAGATCGCCGCCACGTCCGGATTGATCTCGCCGCGATGAACCCAGACGTTCTGCTCCGGCAGCACCGCGAACTCGGCGAACGCGCCGTTGCGGTGCACCCCGAGACCTTCCGCGTGCGCGCACAGGTGACGGCGGCCGGCGAGGCAGTTGCGGCACCGGCCGCACACCAGATGTCCCTCGCCGCTGACGAAGTCGCCGACCGCGGCCCGGGTGACCGCGGCACCGGTGGCCACCACCTCACCGGCGAATTCGTGCCCCACCACCAGTGGGGTCGGCACGGTGCGGGCCGCCCACTCGTCCCACGACGCGATGTGCAGGTCCGTGCCGCAGATCCCGGTGCGCATCACCCGCACCACGACCTCGTCCGCGCCGGGCGCCGGGTCGGGGAGTTCGGTCAGCTCCAGGCCGGGCGCGGGCGAGGTCTTCACCAGAGCGCGCAAGGTTCCTCCGCTCTCGACGGCTTGTCGCAACAAAGTCTGTACCGGTGCGGTGGGCAGGTCCATCGCGACTTTCTGTACTAGCTGGTTAGCGGCACTGCACAGCACGCCGCGCCCCACCCGCCTTCGACGAGTGGGGCGCGGCGCCGCCGAATGGTCATCCCTTCCAGGACGACCCGCCCTGCAGCGTCTGCGCCTGCTGGGTGGACGACTGGAAGCGCTGCTGCCCGTGCGGAGTGGACGACTGGACGTGGTGCTGTTGCGTTTTCTGGTACTTGTGCTGCTCGTTCACGCTCACCTGGCCGTGCTTGGTCGGCCCCTGCGGCCCATCGACGGCGCCGGCCAGCGCGGCGAAAATCTGGTCCGGGGTCGACGGCTGCGGGGCGTCGCTGGCCGTGGCCGTTCCGGCAGCCCCCAGCACGGCGAGACCGGTGAGCAGGGCGCCGGCGAGAAGACGTCGCATGAAAATCCTCCGAAACGCGTTGGAATTGCCAGCGCCGAGGCGATCACACATCGGCCGCGCCCGCCGCGCACATCACTCCGTAGTGGATCAAGCACCCCGCCCAGCCACCCGGCTAGGGGAGCGACTCTCGGCTCTTCCGCCGCGCCGGGGATCGCAAGCAAGGGAACCTTCCTGCCACCAACGGTCGCACATAAGGGACGCGAGCAAGGGAACCTTCCTGTCACAGCAAGCCTGCGGAAGCCGCTGTGTTGCGAGGAAAGGAACCTTCCTGCCATCCCCAGCGGTGCCGGATGCGTGCGAGGAAGGGAACGGCCACGGTTCGGGGCGCGGCGGGTTGGAGGAAGGGAACCTTCCTGTCATGCGCGGCGGCGGACATGCGGCGGCGACGGCTTGACTTCGAGTTCAGTGGAAGTTCGAGCATGGTGCCGCGCCAGGTGATCAGGAGAAGACCCGATGACGACGACACCCAGCGCCATGCCCGACGTCACCGACCCGACGTCGGCACGATCCTGGTCAGTCCGTGGATCATGGGCACACCGCAACGACAGCGCGACGCGGTGGACGCATCGATCGCGAAGTGGAAGATCGTCCTCTGGCCGCACACGTTCCTGTCACTCAACTGCTTCGTGAGCGCTGACGGCGCGGCAGAGATGAACTACGCGCAGTGGACCGACGACGCGCACCGCGAGTTCGCGCGGACCTATCGCGGGCCCTGGTGCGAGGCATCGATGACGCAGTGCCGGGCATCGAACGTCCCGGACTCGTCAGGTACCGCTCCCTCCCCGACGGCGTCGATTCGGATTCCTCTCGTCGCCGCGGCGACGAGAAGGGACGAGCCCTGCTGCCACGCGCGTGGCCGGGGCAGGGCTCTTCCAGTTGTGGCTTTCGCCGTCACTCGTCGTCGGCGTCGTCGCGGGCGAGGAAGGTGGCGAGGCGTTCGGTGGCGTCCTCGAAATCCGGGTTGAGGTCCACGAAGGCCCGCATCCGGTCGGCGACCCAGGCCAACGTGACCTCGTCGTCACCGCGACGATCTTCGAGTTCTTCAATGCCGCGGTCGGTGAAGTACACCGTGTCCTCCTAATTTATGTCCGTCCGTGACCGGTGTGATCGGGGTTGGCAGAACAGCAGAGTACGAAACGCCCCGACGGTTGCAGCACTGGAACCACGCCTGTTCGGTGAAAGGAAGGTTCCCGTGCTCCACGGACGTTTCCGGGCTGTCCGCCGGAGACCGGGAGCCGAACTCTATGCCGCCGCCCAAAACCGCTCCCGGCCGGGAGACTGAAGTGAGAATGGGAACCTTCCTGCCGCCGGCGAGCCGCCGCAGCTCGGGTTCGGCAGTGGCACGCCGCAAAAACGGGCCGCCGGTTCCCGGTGGAACCGGCGGCCCGCTTCAGCCGCGGATCAGGCGAAGGCGTTCTGCACGACCTCGGCCTGCTCGACCTCGTGGACCTTGGCCAGACCGGTGGCCGGGGCGGCCATCGGACGGCGCGAGACCCGCTGCAGCTTGCCGACCAGCTCCGGGAACAGCTCCGGCAGGGCCAGGCCGAGGAACGGCCAGGCACCCTGGTTGGCTGGCTCTTCCTGCGTCCACCGGATCGACGTGGCGTTCGGGTACCGCTCGAACAACGCGCCCAGCTTGCGGTGCGGCAGCGGGTAGAGCTGCTCCAGCCGGACGATCGCGGTGTCGGTGATGCCGTGCTTGTCCTGGTGCGCCGCGAGCTCGTAGTACAGCTTGCCGGTGCACAGCACCACGTTGCGCACCGCAGCCGGGTCGGGCTGCTTCGGGTCGTCGATCACCGAGATGAACTTGCCTTCGGTGAAGTCCTCGACCGGGCTGCTCGCGGCCTTCAATCGCAGCATCGACTTCGGCGTGAACACCACCAGCGGACGGTGGATGCCGTCCAGCGCGTGACGGCGCAGCAGGTGGAAGTAGTTCGCCGGAGTCGACGGCATCGCAACCGTCATCGACCCCTCGGCGCACAGCTGCAGCCACCGCTCGATGCGACCGGACGTGTGATCCGGGCCCTGGCCCTCGTGCCCGTGCGGCAGCAGCATGACCACGTCGGACCGCTGGCCCCACTTCGCCTCACCGGACGAGATGAACTCGTCGATGATCGACTGCGCGCCGTTGAAGAAGTCGCCGAACTGCGCTTCCCACAGCACCAAGGAGTCGGGGTTGCCGACCGAGTAGCCGTACTCGAAGCCCACGGCCGCGAACTCCGACAGCGCCGAGTCGTAGACCAGGAACTTCGCCTGGTCGTCCGACAGGTTCTGCAGCGGAGTGAACTCGGAGTTGTCCTTGCGGTCGATGAGCACTGAGTGCCGCTGGACGAACGTGCCTCGCCGGCTGTCCTGACCGGTCAGGCGGACCTGGCGGCCTTCCATGACCAGCGATCCGAACGCCAGCAGCTCGCCGAAAGCCCAGTCGATGCCGCCCTCGCGGCCCATCTTGGCGCGCCGCTCCAGCACCGGCTTGACGCGCGGGTGCGGGGTGAAGCCCTCGGGCAGGTTGATGTGCGAATCGGCGATGCGCTCCACGGTCTCCCGCGGGATCGCGGTCGTCAGGCCGCGCGGCACCTGCTGCTCGGACTCAACCGACGGGCTCGGTGCCGGCGGGTGCTTCTCCAACTCGCGGACCTCGTTGAACACGTGCTCCAGCTGAGCGGCGTAGTCCTTAAGAGCCTTCTCAGCCTCTTCGACGGTGATGTCGCCGCGGCCGATCAGAGCCTCGGTGTAGACCTTGCGGACGCTGCGCATCTTGTCGATCGCGTCGTAGATCTTCGGCTGCGTCATCGACGGGTCGTCGCCCTCGTTGTGCCCGCGGCGGCGGTAGCAGACCATGTCGATCACGACGTCCTTGCCGAACGCCTGGCGGTACGCCACGGCCAGCTTGGCAACCCAGACGCAGGCCTCCGGGTCGTCACCGTTGACGTGGAACACCGGGGCACCGATCATCTTCGCCACGTCGGTGCAGTACTTGCTGGAGCGCGAGTGCTCCGGCGCAGTGGTGTAACCAACCTGGTTGTTGACGATCACGTGCACCGTGCCACCGGTGCGGTAGCCCCGCAACAGCGACAAGTTCAGCGTCTCGGCGACCACGCCCTGACCAGCGAACGCGGCGTCACCGTGCAGCAGCACCGGTAGGACGGTGAAGCCCTCCTGACCCTTGTCCAGGATGTCCTGCTTGGCGCGGACGATGCCTTCGAGCACCGGGTCGACGGCTTCCAGGTGCGACGGGTTCGACGTCAGCGACACCTTCGTCTCGCCGTCGCCGAACATCCGGAAGTACTTGCCCTCGGCACCGAGGTGGTACTTGACGTCGCCGGAACCGTGCGCCTGCCCCGGGTCCAGGTTGCCCTCGAACTCCCGGAAAATCTGCGAGATCGGCTTGCCGACGATGTTGGCCAGCACGTTCAGCCGACCGCGGTGCGGCATGCCGATGACGACCTCGTCGAGCTCGTGCGCCGCCGAGGTGTCCAGCACGGCGTCCAGCAGCGGCACCACGGTCTCGGCGCCTTCCAGCGAGAATCGCTTCTGCCCGACGTACTTGGTCTGCAGGAACGTCTCGAACGCCTCGGCCGCGTTGAGCTTCGACAGGATGTACTTCTGCTCAGACGGCTCGGGCTTGGTGTGCGGCTTCTCGACCCGCTGCTGCAGCCATTCGCGCTCGTCGGGTTCGAGGATGTGCATGTACTCGACGCCAACAGTGCGGCAGTAGGAGTCGCGCAGCACGCCCAGCACGTCGCGGAGCTTCATGTGCTCCTTGCCGGCGAAGCCGCCGACGGCGAACTCCCGGTCCAGGTCCCACAGGGTGAGGCTGTGCGAGAGGACGTCGAGGTCCTCGTGCCGCCGCTGCCGGTAGTTCAGCGGGTCGATGTCGGCCATCAGGTGGCCGCGGGTGCGGTACGCGTCGATCAGCTCGAGCACGCGGGCAGTCTTGTCCACCGCGCCCTCGGGGATGTCCTGCGTCCATCGCACCGGCTCGTACGGGATGCGCAGCGAGGAGAAGATGTCGTCGAAGAACCCGTCCTCGCCCAGCAGCAGCTGGTGCATCTTGCGGAGGAAGTCACCGGACTCCGCGCCCTGGATGACCCGGTGGTCGTAGGTGGACGTTAGCGTCACGATCTTGCTGATGCCCATGTCGACCAGCGTCTTCTCGCTGGCGCCCTGGAACTCCGCCGGGTAGTCCATCGCGCCGACGCCGAGGATCGCACTCTGACCCTTGGTCAGCCGCGGCACCGAGTGGTTGGTGCCGGACGGGCCGGGGTTGGTCAGGGAGATCGTGGTGCCGGCGAAGTCGTCGGCGGTCAGGGCGTTGCCGCGGGCCTTGCGGATGATGTCCTCGTAGGCCTGCCAGAACTGCTGGAACGTCATGTTCTCGCAGCCCTTGATGGAGGCGACTACGAGGTTGCGAGACCCGTCCTTGGCCGGCAGGTCGATCGCCAGGCCCAAGTTGATGTGCTCCGGCGTGACGGCAGCGGGCTTGCCCTTGGCGTCCTCGCCGTAGTGGCGGTTCATGTTCGGGAAATCCCGGACCGCCCGAACCAGCGCGTAGCCGATCAGGTGCGTGAAGGAGACCTTGCCGCCCTTGTTCCGCTTGAGGTGGTTGTTGATGACGATGCGGTTGTCGAACAGCAGCTTGGCCGGCACTGCGCGCACGCTCGTCGCGGTCGGCACGGTCAGCGACTGGTCCATGTTCTTGGCGATCGCGGCAGCGGCCCCGCGGAGCGTTTTGACGTCCCCGCCGGCCTGGGGCTCCTTCACCGGAGCGGCCTTGGCCGCCTGCTGCGGCGACGGCTTGGGCGCGGGCTTGCTCGCCGGGGGTGTGGTCGTGGCGGCGGCCGACGGGACCTGACCATTGGTCTCGCTGGGGCGCGTCGCCGTGGCCGTAGTCGTCGGAGCCGCTGCAGCGGCGGCCGCAGCAGCGGTGTTCTCGGTTGCTGCCTGGCCCGGCTTGTAGTCGGCGAAGAATTCGTGCCACGCCGAGTCTACGGAAGTGGGATCTTGGAGGAACTGCTCGTACATCTCCTCGATCAACCACTCATTGGGGCCGAACTGTGACGCAGGGCTGCTGGACACGGCTGGCGTTCGCCTCGATCCATATGCTCGTGATTTACAGACACACTCAGGTACCAGGCTAGCGGTCCGATTCGCGAGGTTGACACACAGTACGGCCGTTCGGTCGACGAGGTCGGTCACAAAATCGATCAGGAAAGACGAGCTTGCGGGTAATGGCCCCAGGTCCGCTCGTGTCAATGATCATCGACCGCACTCGATATGTCCCACTCGAAGTCGACATTGCTCGGTACTACTCCATTTGGGTTGTCGCCCAACACCAGTATGACGTTTCGTCGACACGCTGTGTTCCTGACCTGGGAACGAGGTTTTTCGCATTTTGGGCAGTACGGCACTCCAGTCCCACCCGTCCCGCCAGCGGTGTGACCGATCCCTCCTGCGGTTGCGGAGCGTGCCCGAAAAATCCCATTCTGTGCACCCGTGCGTCTCTGCTGTCCGCTGCGGGGCGGTGGTTCCCTTCCACCACTCCAGCAACGCCTGTGCCGGCTGCGGATGGCAGGAAGGTTCCCTTCCTCACATCACACGGGCTGGTGCGGATGCGGTGGATGGCAGGAAGGTTCCCTTGCTCGCGTCACAAGGGACGCCACATGCGTGACCGCAGGCTCGTGGCAGGAAGGTTCCCTTGCTCACACCAGCCTTCGACGGGCACGTCACCCCATCAGTGGTCACGTCCTCCTCACGCCCAGCGGAGGCACGATCTGACCCTAGGCATCGAACGCCTGGCGATGAGAGTGCTCCCCCAATGGCCGCTACTGGACCCGAGTCTGCCCGGTGTCCGACCCGGTAGCTCCCATTAGGCGATGTTGGTTTCGCCGATGTCCGGGGGCTCCTCGCTTGGCTCTCCGTCCGCCGCCCGCCACAGGCGCGCGTAGTGACTGTTGTCCGCGAGCAGTTCGGCGTGGCTGCCCTGCTCGACGATCCGGCCTCCGTCGACGACCACAATGCGATCGGCGCGGGCGGCGGTGGCGAGCCGGTGCGCGACGACGAACGTCGTTCGCTTGGCTGCGACCTGGTCGCTGGCCGCAACCACCATCGATTCCGTCGCAGGGTCGAGTGCCGCGGTTGCCTCGTCGAGCAGCAGGACGTCGGGGTCGACCAGCTCTGCCCGTGCAAGCGCGACCAGCTGCCGCTGGCCCGCCGACAGTCCGCGCCCACGCTCTCCCACCTGCTGCCGGAAGCCTCGTGGCAGCATGGCGATCCCCGGCAGCGCCCCCACCGCCCGGGCCGCTGCCTCGACCTCGGCCGGATCGGCGTCCGGGCGCGCGTAGGCGATGTTGGTGGCGATGTCCCCGGTGAACAGGTGGCCCTCCTGCGGCACTACGGCGAGCCGCCGGTGGAACGCCGCCAGGTCGTAGCTGCGGATGTCCTGCCCGTCGACCAGCACCGCGCCGTCGGTGGCGTCATAGAACCGGGCGATCAACTTGATCAGCGTCGACTTCCCGGCGCCGGTCGCGCCGACCAGCGCCACGGTCTCGCCGGGCCGCACCCGCAGCGCGATGTCGCGCAGCGCGAACTGGTCGGTGCCGGGGTAGCTGAACGACACCGACCGCAACTCGATGCCGCCTTCGAACCGTTCCGGCACCGGGGCGGGGTCGGTGGCGGCGGGCACCGAAGTGGGCGTCCGCAGCAGTTCCCCGATCCGCTGCAACCCCACCTTGGCCTGCTGGTATCCGTCGAAAACCCCGGACAGTTGCTGCACGGGCGAGAAGAACAGGCCGAGGTAGAGCAGGAACGCGACCAGCACCCCGGCGGTCAGGTCGCCCGAGGCGACTCGCGCCGCGCCTACCCCCAGCACCACCGCCTGCGCGATCTCCGACAGCAGCGCGACGAACGGGAAGTAGGTCGCGATGTAGCGCTGGGCGCGCAGCCGGGACCGCCGGTAGGCGTCGCTGCGCTGCGCGAACACCTTCGCGGCGTGCCCTTCCCGGCGGTGCGCCTGCGCCACCCGCATTCCAGAGACGTTCTCCTGAAGGTCCGCGTTGACGGTGCTCACCCGCTCGCGAGCCTCGGCGTAGGCGGTCGCCGAAACCTTGCGGAAGATCAACGTGGCCACCAGCAGGGCGGGCAGCACCGCCATCGCTACCAGCGCCAGCGAAACATCGGTGATCAGCAGTGCGCCCGCGATGCCGAACAACGTCAGCACGCTCACCACGAAGGTCGCCAGCCCGGTCTGCAGGAACGTCGACAACGCGTCGACGTCCGTGGTCATCCGAGTCATGATCCGGCCGGATAGCTCGCGTTCGTAGTAGTCCAGCCCGAGTCGCTGCAGATGCGCGAAACTGCGCAATCGCAGCAGGTAGAGCAGGGTCTCGCCGGTTCGCGAGGTTATGACGGTCTGCAGCTTGACAACCAGCCAACCCCCGGCGACGATCACGGCGCCCAGGCCCGTGGCGATCCAGAGCGCATCGAGGTCGCCTGCGCTCACACCGCCGTCGATGCCCTGGCGGACCAGCGATGGCAAGGCGATCGACGTCAGCGCGTCCCCGGCCACCAGCAGCACTGTCAGCAGCAGGCCCCAGCGGATCGGCCGCAGCAGCCGGGAGAGCTTGAAGTCCGGGTCCGGCGCGGTGGGGTCTTCGCTGCGCAAATCGGGCTGATCGGTCGCGGGCGGCAGCTTCCGGATGCCTTCGATCAACTCGGGTGTCGGCGGCATCGTCATGCCGCCCATGCCGCCCATGCCGCCCATGCCGCCCATGCCGCGTGATGCGGGCGTCCTGGCGGCGTTGCCGGTTACCGTCGGATCGGCGTCGTCCTCCGTTGGCCAGAGCTCCGGCGTGATGCCTTCCGAACTCGGCACGACCCGGCCGTCGCAGCGGTTGTCGATCGATTCCCCAGGCCCGGCGAGCAGCGACCGGAATAGCTCGCAGCGCTGGTTCAGCTCGTCCTCGGTGCCGATGTCGACGACGTGTCCTCCGTCTATGACCGCGATCCGATCGGCCAGGGCCAGCGTCGAACGGCGGTGCGCGATCAACAAGGTGGTGCGCTGCGCGGTGACCGAACGGAGGGTGTCGTGGATGGCCGCTTCCGTCGCCGGATCCACCGCCGACGTCGCGTCGTCGAGCACCAGGATGCGCGGGTTCGAAAGCAGCGCCCGTGCGAGCGCCACGCGTTGGCGTTGCCCGCCGGACAGCGTCAGGCCGCGCTCGCCGACCGTCGTGTCGTATCCGTCGGGGAGAGTGGTTATGAACTCGTGCGCTTCGGCCGCTTTCGCAGCGGTGATCACATCGGCTTCCGAAGCGTCCGGGCGGCCGTAAGCGATGTTGCCGCGAATGGTGTCGGAGAACAGGAACGCCTCCTCGAACACCACACCGACCGCGGCGCGCAGCGAATCCAGCCGCAGCTCGCGGATATCGTGGCTCGCCGAGCCGTCGACGGCGGGGCCGATCTTGATGCTCCCCGAGTGCAGGTCGTAGAAGCGCGGCAGCAGCAGCGACACCGTCGACTTGCCCGATCCGGCGGGGCCGACCAGCGCCACCGTCTCACCTGGGCGGACCTGCAACGACGTGTTGCAGAGCACCGGCTGATCACGGGTGTAGCCGAAGCTGGCGTCGTCAAGCCAGACCTGCAGCGGCCCTTCCGGCAGCGTTGCTGCTCCGGGCTTCTCCTGCACCTCGGGCTGAGAATCGATCAGCTCGTGGATACGTTCGACACCGGCGCGCGCGAGCTGCGCCTGGATCATCACGCTCGACAACATCCGGGCCGGACCGGCCAACATCGCCACGTACCCGGCGAACGCTACGAACGTCCCGAGGCTCACCTGGTCCTGCAGCACCATCCAGCCGCCCAGGCCGAGCACCCCGACCTGCCCGGCGCTGGGCAGCGCGGCCAAGCTCGCCGCGGGCGTGGAAGTCATCCGGGCCGCGCGCAGGCGCTCGCCGAACAGCCGACGAGCACGGCGCTCCAGCCGCCCGACCTCGCGGTCTTCCTGGCCGAAGCCCTTCACGACCCGGACACCGGTGACGGTTTCTTCGACGTGCTGCGCGATGTCCGCGGCCCGCTGCTGCGCCGACCAGGTCGCCGGGAACAGGCTCTTCTTGCTGCGCGCCGAAACAACCGCGATCAGCGGAGCCACGATCAGCGACACCACCGTGAGCAGCGGCGACAGCCACAACATCGCCACGATCGCGAAAAGCGCGAGCACCGCGGTTCCGGCCGCCAACGGCAGCATCGACAGCAGCGAGTTCACCATCTGCAGATCGCTGATGGAGCGGGACACGACCTGTCCCGTGCGCAGCGCATCCTGCTTCCCGCCGTCCAGCCGCTGCATCGCCGCGAACACCGCGCGGCGCAGGTCGTGCTGGACGTCGAGGGCGAGCCGCCCGGCGCTGTAGCGGCGGACGAACGCCGACACGAAGCGGAACACGCTGAGCGCGAGGAGCGTGATCACGATCCACGACAAGCGGTCGGTGCTGTACGCGACGGCATCATCCACCGCGACCTTGGTCAGCAGCGGAACGAGAGCCTCCAGCCCGACAGCCGTGACGGACGCGCCCATCGCCAACGTCAGAGCAACGGGGTGCCGACGGCAAGCGGCGAAGAGGCGACGGATCCAACCGCCAGAAGACGGACGAGGATTACCAGGGTCGCTCACACCCGCCAGGTTATGCCGCCCCACCGACCATGCAGACCGGCCGAACCCCCTCTGTGACCCTCGCCAAACGGAGAGGCGGTTAGAGCAAGGGAACCTTCCTGTCACAACAGCAGCCGCGACCGGCGCCGGGAGTGACAGGAAGGTTCCCTTGCTCACGTCACGACGGGGCCGAAGGTCGGAGTGACAGGAAGTTCCCTTGCTCGCGTCGCTGGACCTCGCCGACGGCTGGGCGATGGCAGGAAAGTTCCCTTCCACCCGAGCTCAGGCGACCCCAACGATTCGGCAGGCGAGGGTTGGAAAGCAGCAAGGGAACCTTTCTGCCACCTACGCCTGGTGGCAGGAAGGTTCCCTGCTCGCGTCGTCCGCCTCAGTTGATGTCGCGTCGGCGGCTGACCAGCCAGCCACCGGCGATGAACACGGCGGCGTATCCGAGGAAGGTGAGCAAGCTCGCCCACCACGGGTGGCCGTAGGTGCCGCCAAAGAAGAGGTGCAGGAACTCGAAGGCCGCCCGCGGCGTGTTCGGCTCGTCGGGCCCCGCCACCGCAGTGACGAACAGCGGCACCGCGAGGTTCGCCACGATGCCGTTCCCCGCCGTCCCGGGTAGGTAGGGGCTGATACCGGCGGCGGGGGATTCGATCAGGCTCAGCGACAGGATGAACTCGACCATGAACTTGTAGACCAGCGGCACGATGATCGCGAGCACGGCGTTCGCGACCAGCGCGCCGAAGCCCACGCCCAGCAGCGTCCACAGCACCATCGCGAGAACCGCCGCCGCGCCGACGCTGAGCCAGTCGCCGAGGCTGCTGAAACCGCCGATGTCCCGGCCCGCGCCCAACAGGCCCCCGACGCTCGCGAAGAGCACGTTCGCGAGACCGTAGATTAGACCGACGCCCGAGCAGGCGATCAGCTTCGCCACCAGCACCGCACTACGTGGGTTGCCTGTGAGGTACGTCGTGGTGATGCTCTTGTTCCGGAACTCGCCGGCGAACGTCATGGCGCCGAAGAGCGCCGCGAAGATCGTGCTGAAGTTCGTCGACATCGACACCGACAGCAGCCCGAGGGGCACTGTCCGGTCGAACCGCTCCACCGCGTCGATGAGCGCGACGATGGAACTGCCCAACCAGCCCGCGCCGAAACCGAGCACCGCCACCGGGATGAGCAGCGCCCACCACAGGCTGGTGCTGAAGATCTTGCGGAACTCCGCCTTGACGAGCCCGCCCATCAGGCATTTCCCCCGAATCCGTGGCCACCCGGGGCGGGCCACTGCACGCCGTGCTGCTGGACGCCGGTGTACTGGCCGTTGGTGAGCTGGAAGAACAGCTGCTCCAGGCCGATCCGCTCGTCTTGCATCCCGTACAGCGCGATCCCGGCCTCCAGTGCGAGGTCCGCGACCGCGCGGGAGTCTGCGCCGGTCACAGCGATCCGGCCGTCCGGGAGAAATTCGATGCCGTACCCGGCTTCCTGCAGCTTGTCGACGAGCTTGCTGGGGTCGGCGGCCTGCACGAGCGCCCGGGAGCGTTGCGCGGCGCGGAGCTGATCGAGGTGGCCGTCGAAGACGCAGCGCCCGCGGCTGATGATCACCAGCTGGTCCACGGTGTGCTCGATCTCCCGCAGGAAATGGCTGGACATCAGCACCGTTCGACCGCTCGCGGCGAAAGCCTTCAGGAAGTTCCGAAGCCAGGCGATGCCCTCCGGGTCCAGCCCGTTGGCCGGCTCGTCCAGCACGAGCACCTGCGGGTCGCCGAGCAACGCGGTGGCCAACGCCAGCCGCTGCTGCATGCCCAGCGAGAACGTGCCCGCCTTGCGCTTCGCGGCGGCGCTCAGCCCGACGAGTTCGAGAGCCCGGTCCACCTGCGCGTCCGGCACGTTCATCGCGGCGGCGTAGCACCGCAGGTGCTGGCGCGCGGTGCGGCCAGGGTGGAAGCTCTGCGCGTCGAGCACGGCACCGACCACGGCCGCCGGGTTCGGCAGCTGGCGGAACGGCAGGCCGTTGATCGTGGCCGTGCCCGCAGTCGGCGTGACCAGGCCGAGGAGCATCCGCAGCGTGGTCGTCTTGCCCGACCCGTTGGGTCCGAGGAACCCGGTCACAGAGCCGGGGCGCACCGTGAAGTTCAGGTCCTGCACCGCGTTGACCGGGCCGAAGCTCTTGCTGAGTCCCTGCACAATGAGCCGGCCACTGCCGTCGTGCACGCGCGTCCCTCCATCCGTCACCCGTTCAGCCGTCGGTGACCATCCTGCCGGACAGCGACGTGGGCCCAGGCGCGGAGGCTTCGTTTTCCCAGGTTGTTTTAAGCGGCCTGCGGCGGATCCGGTTAGGGGTGGGGGCGAGGAGCCCTCAGGGCCAGCGGATGGACCGGTCGATCACGGACGCACGGTAGACCCTGCCCCGACCGGTTTCGAGGTGGCCGATCGTCATGGGAGTGCGAGGCGGGGTTGAGTGCGAGGTGGTCAGATCGGGGCGGATGAACTCGTTGGTGTCCCAATCGCTCGGCCCGGGACCGGTCGAGGAGACGACCGGGGCGGGGATGACTTCGACGTCCTTCATCTCATCCTCCGACCTGCGCCGCAGCTTCCGCCGCAGCGCTTCCAAACCGGTGCTGCGGGCGTGCGAGGGCTGCCCGAAATGATCAACGATGAGCTGCCGGTGCGCGGTCAGCCACACGGTGCACGGCCACGGCCGGCTGGGCAGTGTGCCCTGGCAGGAAAGGCACCTGCCGTCCTCGTCGGGATCGTGTTCGTCGAGCAGGGCGCGGAGGCCTTCGGTGAGCCGGTAGAGCTCGGTGCGGGCGAGGGGCAGCAGCACTTCGGGGGTGTCGTCCGCGGCTGCCAGGTCCACTCTGTCGAGCAGATCGAGGACAGCTCTTCGCAACGCCGCATCTGTCACGTCGTCTCCCACCGTCGTTTCGAGTGCGTCGGTGTTGCCGACGGGGATTGCGGGAACGGGTACCCCGCCGACTCCATCGGGTGACATCGGCAGTCGGAGGACACGCCTGCACGGGCACCACTCGACGCTCACCTCATCGAGTGGTTATCGATTCGCCTTGAAATTGGCGGCCATGCGGCGGCTCGCGTCGTCGGCAAATGGGCGATCGTGGCCTACACTGACAGTGGCGGCCTGCTCCCGGTGACCCCCAGGCTGGTTGAGCGGGCCGCCCCGTTCGGCTGTTTGAGCCCGTCACCCTTTCGGTGGTCCGAGTCCGTCCTGCGGCTGAGTGTCCCGGCGTGTTGCGACGACTTCCCAACCGGCGGGCATTCGAAGCTGTTAGGAGCAAGGGAACCTTCCTGCCATTCGTGGCAGGAAAGTTCCCTTGCTCACAGATCAGCTCAGGACGCTGCTGAGCGGGGTGCTAGGGAGGCCGTGCGCCTCGGCGACCGGCTCGTTGACCAGCTTGCCGTCGTGGGTGTTGAGGCCACCGGCCAGCGCGGCGGCCGCGCGGCATGCCTTCTGCCAGCCCTGGTCGGCGATGCGCAGCACGTACGGCAGCGTGACGTTGGTGAGCGCGTGCGTCGACGTGTTCGGCACCGCGCCCGGCATGTTGGCCACGCAGTAGAACACCGAGTTGTGCACCCGGTACGTCGGTTCGTCGTGCGTGGTCGGGTGGGAGTCGGCGAAGCAACCGCCCTGATCGATGGCGATGTCCACCAGCACGCTGCCCGGCTTCATCTCGGACACCAGGTGGTTGGACACCAGCTTCGGCGCCTTCGCGCCCGGGATCAGCACAGCACCGATGACCAGATCCGCGGCCCGCACCGCCTGCTCCACCGAGTACCGGTTGGACGTTACGGTGCGGATCTGGCCGTGGAAGTCGCGGTCGATCTCGCGGAGCTTGTCGACATTGGTGTCGAGCAGTTCGACATCAGCACCCATGCCCATCGCGACGCGCGCGGCGTTGAGGCCAGCGACGCCACCGCCGATCACCACGACCCGCGCCGGGTGCACGCCGGGAACACCGCCCGGCAGCACGCCGCGACCACCGCTGGGGCGCATCAGCGAATAGGCGCCGACCTGCGGGGCGAGACGCCCGGCGACCTCGCTCATCGGCGCCAGCAGCGGCAGGCTGCCGTTGGAGGTCTGCACCGTCTCGTAGGCGATACCGGTGACCCCGGACTTCAGCATCGCGTCGGTCAGCTCGGCGGAAGCCGCCAGGTGCAGATAGGTGAACAGGACCTGGTCCCGTCGCAGCTGCGGGTACTCCTCGGCGATCGGCTCCTTGACCTTGAGGACCAGCTGGCCTTCCGCCCACACCTCCTCGGCGGTGGGGAGCACCTTCGCGCCGGCCGCGAGGTAGTCCTCGTCGGGGATCGAAGAGCCCGCGCCGGCATTCGTCTCCACGAAAACAACGTGGCCGCGGGTCGTCAGTTCGTGCACGCCCGCAGGTGTGATCGCGACACGGTATTCGTTGTTCTTGATCTCGCGCGGCACTGCGATCTTCACGGCGGAATCCTTTCGTCTTCTGTTGCGCACAACAATCCGCTGCCACTGCAGGGGGCGCATCATTCCCGCCGGATGAGATTGCCCCGCGCGCTTTGTGCTCGCAGCACAAAGCCCCCGGAGCGCCGCTTAAGCGCGCGAACGGGGCACGGACGGCCGGACCTGACAGGAAGGTTCCCTTGCTCGCGTCACCGACGGGCTCTGCGCGCCCGGTGGTGACAGGAAGGTTCCCTTGCTTTCAGCCGTGCTGCGCCCATCGGTCGGCGAGCACTTGCGCGAACAGCGCGGAGCGGACGTTGGGGTCTTCGAGGTCGACTTCCACGAGTTGGGTGAGCCGCTTCATCCGGTACCGGAAGGTGTTCGGGTGCACGCGCAACTCGCGGCTCGCCTGCCGGGGATCGCCGGGGTGGCGCAGCCACGCGTGGAGCGTGGCCAGGTATTCGGTGCCCTGCGTTCGGTCGTGCTCGCGCAGCACCGGTAGCGGGCCGAGGGCACCGATACCGGCGTCGGTCGCCGCACCGGCCATCCGGCTGAGCACCAGCAGATGCCAGTTCTCCTCGTACACCGCCACCCGCTGCTGTAGTTGGCCGGCGCGCAGCAGGCTGATCAGTTCCTCGGCTTGCGACCGCGACTGGGAAAGCTCGGCGACCGCCACCGCGGTGCCCGCCGCGATCAGCGGGCGCGGCGAAACGTCGTGGGACGTGAGCGCTGCCCGCAGATCCGGCCAGCCGCCCGCGCGCCCCCGGTCGGGCACCAGTGCGTAGAGCATGGTGCCGATCTCGGTGACCAGCGGGCGCCGCCCGATCCCGCGCGTGATCCACTCCCACATCGCCAACCGGTGCCCCTCCGCGGGGCTGGCGGACGGGGGCATTTCGATGGCGACGACTCGGTGCGCTTCGGCGGGCACCGCCAGTTCGTTCGCTGCCGCCCGCCAGCCTTCGCCGCCCTCCAGTAGCAGCCGCACCTGTTCGGCGGATCGGCGGCGTGCCCCGTCCGCCACCGCACGCCACCGCAGCAGTTGCAGTGCAACCAGAGGTGCGGTGTCGGCGAACGCGGTGGAGCGCTCTTCGGAGACCTCGCCGGGGACCACGGCCCACATCGAGCCGAGCAGTTCGCCGCCCATCCGGATCGGCACCACCAGCCGGGGCAGGGTGCCGTCCTGCTGGGCGGGTACGAAGATCGCCGAACTGCCCTTGCTGAGCTGGCGGAACGTGCCGCGGGCACGGAACTTGGCGAGCACGTCGTCGGGCTGCCTCCGGCCCATGATCGTCGAGACCCGCGCCGGGTCGGTGAGGTCCTGCCGGGCGGAGTAGGCCAGGACCTGGGAGCGCGCGTCCTCGATGGTGACTGGCGCGTCCACCACGTCCGCCACCGCGTCGGCGAGCCGGAACAGGTCCCCGACCCCGGTGCTGGGTGCGTCGGCCTCCTCGATTTCGGTCCCGGCCAGCGCGGCACGGATCAGCCACACCAACTGCGCCCACGCCGTTCCAGGCCGGACCTCGACCAGCGCCACCCCCGCGGCCCGGGCTGCCGCGGCCACCGCGTCGTCCGCCGAAATCGGTGGTTTGAGCAGCACCGCTGCTGCACCCTTCGCGCCGCAATTCCTCGTCAGCGCCACCGCGTGCTCGCTGTCCGAGATGCCCACGCCCAGCACGAGATCGCCGCCCGCCGCCGTCGGCGGCTGATCGGGTTCGGCGATGACGACGTCCCCGACGCACACTCTCGGTTCCGGGGCGACCACGGTGCGCAGCAGTGTAGGGCCGACGCGCTCGACCAGTGCCCGGATCTCCAGCATCACTGGCCTCCTGAATGCCTAGGGCAGCCTCCGGGCGTGGTGGGGGAGGGCATTGACACCAGAGCTGGCCCGTTTATCGTTGCTGAGCACACCGACAATCGCATACCGGCCGTCGACCCCGTGCGGGAGAGACCCTGCGAGCTCACGCCGAGCTCCCAGGGCGCCGAAGGAGCAAGACTCCCCACAAACTCTCAGGCACCCATGACCGTTCGGGCGAGGCAACTCTGGAAAGCGTGCGTCGCATCGACGCTCCACCCACGGTGCAAGCCGCGATGACCTGCGGCGAAGCTCTCAGGTTCCGCAACAGAGGGGGAGGCCCAGCCACCACGGGCACGAGTGCCCCCTGACAGCCTTGGAGCCTCCCAACATGTCCCTGCCTGCGCACCTGCTTTACTCCGAAGAGCACGAGTGGATCGAGGACCGCGACGAAGTAGTCCGCATCGGCATCACCCAGCACGCCGCGGACGCGCTCGGCGACATCGTCTACGTGCAGCTTCCCGAGGTGGGCGACAAGATCGAAGCGGGCCAGGCCTGCGGGGAGCTGGAGTCCACGAAGTCCGTCAGCGACCTGTTCGCGCCGGTGACCGGCGAGGTCGTGGCGCTCAACGAGTCCGTCGTGGACGCCCCGGCGCTGCTCAACGCGGAGCCATTCGGCGACGGATGGCTGCTCGATGTGCGCCCGACCAGCACCGGTTCGCTGCTCACCGCTGAGCAGTACGCCGAGTTGATCGCGCAGTAGTGGGCCAGGCGAGGTAGGAGGCGGTCAATGGCGATCAGCGTCTTCGACCTGTTTTCGGTGGGTATTGGGCCGTCCAGTTCGCACACGGTTGGTCCGATGCGTGCGGCGCGGTTGTTCGTGCAGCGGTTGCACAGCGCGGGGCGGTTGCCGCTGGTCGAGCGGATCAAGGCGGAGTTGTTCGGGTCGTTGGGTGCGACCGGGCATGGGCACGGTAGTCCGAAGGCTGTGCTGCTCGGTTTGGAGGGGCACAGTCCGGAGACTGTTGATCCGGCGGCGGTGGAAGGCCGGGTCAGCGAGATCCGGGAGTCCGGGCGGTTGCGTTTGGACGGGGTGCAGGAGATCCGGTTCACCGTAGACCGTGACTTGGTCATGCACCGGCGCAAGTCGTTGCCGTTGCACCCCAACGGGATGCGCTTCGCCGCGTTCGGTGCCGATGATGCCGAGCTGGACAGCGCGGTGTTCTACTCGGTGGGCGGTGGCTTCGTCGTTGACGAAGACGCTACCGGCACTGATCGGATCAAACCGGACGAGACCGCGGTGCGGTACCCGTTCCGCACGGGTGTAGAACTGCTCGCGCGGACCGAGCAGTCGGGGCTGCCGATCAGCGGTGTGATGCTGGCGAACGAGTTGTCGTGGCGTGGCGAGGATGCCGTGCACAAGGAGTTGCACGGCATCTGGCAGGTCATGCGTGAATGCGTTCACAACGGCTGCCGCAACTCCGGTGAGCTGCCCGGTGGGCTGAAGGTCCGTCGTCGGGCGGCGGAGCTGGCGGCTTCATTGACCGAGCGCGACGATCCGCTGGAGTGGGTCACGCTGTTCGCGCTGGCGGTGAATGAGGAGAACGCGGCTGGTGGGCGGGTGGTGACCGCACCGACCAACGGTGCGGCCGGGATCGTTCCTGCGGTCCTGCATTACTACACGCGCTTCGTGCCTGGCGCGGATGATGCTGGTGTCGTGCGGTTCCTGTTGGCGGCGGGTGCGGTCGGCGTGTTGTTCAAGGAGAACGCGTCGATTTCGGGTGCGGAGGTCGGTTGTCAGGGCGAGGTGGGTTCCGCGTGTTCGATGGCTGCTGCCGGGCTCGCTGAGGTGCTGGGTGGAACGCCGAGACAGGTGGAGAACGCAGCGGAGATCGCGATGGAGCACAACCTCGGGTTGACCTGCGACCCGATTGGTGGGTTGGTGCAGATTCCATGCATCGAGCGCAACGCGGTCGCGTCGGTGAAGGCGATCACGGCTGCGCGGATGGCGTTGCGCGGCGACGGTAGCCATTTCGTTTCGCTGGACAAGGTGATCAAGACGATGCGGGAGACCGGCCGCGACATGAAGGTCAAGTACAAGGAAACGGCCCGCGGCGGCCTCGCCGTCAACGTCATCGAATGCTGACCCTGCCGCGCGACCAGCGCGAGCACGGGAACCTTCCTGCCACCATCCGGCCGCCGGAGAGCTCTGCCGCTTGAGCATGGGAACTTTCCTGTCACCCGGTGTGCGGTGAATGCGTCCAGGTGCCGATGGTGGCGTCATTCTGCTGTCGGCATCGGCGTGCCCGTTGGTGCGAGGATGGGAACTTTCCTGTCACCGCTCGGCCCGGCCTCGTGAGGATGGGAACCTTCCGGTCACCGCTCGGCCCGGCCTCGTGAGGATGGGAACCTTCCTGTCACCGCTGTCCGTCGCGGAGCGGCCGGATGCCGTGCACCGGGGTCCAGCCGAGGAGTTGCCGCGCCGCTTCGCTGCTGACGCGGTGCGAGGGTTCGGCTGCCGCGTTCGGGTCGTGGCGGGGCGGCGGGCTGTCGTCCGCGCGGGCCAGGTCGCGGTAGTAGTCGGCGACCCGCACTGGTTGGTCCGCTACGTTCAGCGTCTTGCCCGCGCATCCGTGCTCCAGCGCGGTGACCACCGCGTCCGCGTAGTCGCGGGCGTGCACCATCGACACCCACTCGCGGCCATCACCGGGGATGGGCAGGTCTCCAGCGCGCAGCCGGGCGCGCTGCTGGTCCTGCACCGTTCCCGGGCCGACGAAGCGTCCGCCACGTAGGATGCTCCACGCGATCTCGCCGGCGGGCAGGTTGCGAACCGCGGTCTCCATTGTCAGGACCGGGTCGACGAGGTTCGCCCGTTCCGGCCGGTGGTCCAGCGGTGCGGCCTCGGTCAGCTGGTCGTCGCCGCCGTCGGCGTAGACCATCGTGATGCTCATCTGGACGAAGCGGCGCACTTTGGCTTCCTGCAACGCCCCGGTCACCACGGCGGTCCCGGCGCTGCGCAGCGCCGTGTTCCGCGCCCAACCGCCCGGCACGGTCGGCGTGGCGGGGACGGCAGTGGCCGCGTTGACCACCGCATCCACCCCCTTGAACTCCGCCGTCAGCAAGCGTTCCGCCTCCGGGTCGAGCAGCGAGGCGCGGATCCGGCGGGCTGCGGCCGGTAGCCGGTCGAGGCGGTCGGGCGCCATGACGGTCACATCGTGTCCTCGGCGCAGCAGCATCGGGACGAGGTGGCGCCCCAGGACCCCGCTGGCCCCGATGGCGAATACGTGCATCGTTTCCTCGTTTCGTCAGTTCCGCAACGGTTCGGCGAGGTCTGCGGCGTACGACCGGTAGTCGCGCGGCGGGCGGCCGGTGATGTCGTTGATCGCCGTCGTCACCGCCTCCGCGTCGCCGGCTCGGTAGGTGGCGTAGAGCTGCAGGCGCGCCGCCACCGCCCAGTCGGGGACCCCGGCCGAACGCATGGCCGCCGCGACCTCCGCCGGCTCGGCATCCACGTGCCGGATCCGGCGACCGGCCACTTCGGACAGGATGGACGCGACTTCCCGGTAGCTGAGGGCTTCCGGCCCGGTGAGGTCGTAGTCGCCGACAGCGTCCGAGGTCAGCAGAGCCGCCGCCGCGAGCCCGATGTCCCCGACGTCGATCATGCTGACCCGCGCCGCCCCGACCGGCAGCACGATCGCGTCGTGCCCCCGGATAGTCGGCAGCCACTGCAGCGCGTTCTGCATAAAAGCGTTGGGCCGGAGCACCGCGTGCGCAAGACCGGAGGCGCGCAGTTCGTCGTCGCCGACGCCGTGCTGGTGATGGATGCTCGACGCGGCACCGGGCCGCGCACCGAGCGCGGACAGCTTCACCACTCGCCCGACCCCGGTCTCCGCGCTCGCCGTGATCAGATTGCGTTGCAGCACAAGCTGTTCCGGGTGGAACGGCGTGAGCAGGAACAGCCGGTCCGAGCCGTGCAACGCGCGCAGCGTCGCCGCGCGATCGGTGAGATCGCACTCGACGACCGTCGCGTCGGGCGACAGGTCGCGGTTCGGCGAGCCGGGGCGCACAAGTAGGCGCGGGCGGTGGCCGAGCTTCACGAGCTCGCGCGTCACCGCGCGCCCGACGACGCCCGAGGCACCTGCGACGGTGATGGTCACTAGTGCACCCTCTTCCGTGCGAGCCCTTGGATGGGGCTTGTGGTAGGAACTAGGCGGAAGCCGGGGTGACGGCCGGTGGTGGTCGCCCTTCGAGGGCCTGTATGACACTGCCGCCCCCGGCTTCCCCGGAACCGCGGATTGATGACAGAGGGATGCGCCGTAGAGCGCCG
>NZ_JBSFLZ010000060.1:0-37954 GCF_053599315.1 Saccharopolyspora sp. NPDC000995 | reverse complement strand
GGTGATCCCGGCACCGGCACCGGCACCGGCACCGGCACCGGCACCGGCACCGGCACCGGCACCGGCACCGGCACCGGTGCCGGGGGCGGGGTCGGGGGCGGTGCCCGGGGTGGGAGTGGAGGGGGAGGTGGTGTTGCCGCCCAGTGGTTCCCGGTGGCGGGGCCAGGACGGGGGGCCGGGGCTGCCGACCGTGGTGACGGGCCCGAAGCGTCGGGGTGGTGTGTCCGGGCCGGTGGCGGGGAAAGCCGGTGTGAAGGACACGAAGAGGACGCGGGGAAAGGCGGACCAGGATTCACGGGAGGAGGCGGGCGAGAGTTCGCGGGGGAAGGCGGGCGAGAGTTCGCGGGGGGTTAAGCGGCGGAAGGTGGACACAGCCGCTGCTGGGGCTGTGTCCGGGAGTCCGGGTGACGGTGAGAGGGGGGAGCTCACGCCGACGGATCAGGCAGCACAGCAAGACCCGAGTGCGGAGCGGAAACGGAAACAGAAGGAACAGAAGGCGAAGAATTACCAGGAGAGAAAGGCTGCTGCCGCCCGGGTTGCGGAGTTGGAGGCGTTGCAGAAGGAGGGGCCGCTGACTGGCGAGCAGGAGGCGGAGCTGGCGGAGCTTCGACCGAAGGCACAGACGTGGCAGAAAAAGAAGGAATATGACGCGAAGTATCAACGGGCGGGAAGGGCTGCTGCCGCCCGGGTTGCGGAGTTGGAGGGGCTGCAGGAGCAGGGGCCGCTGACTGAGGAGCAGGAGGCGGAGCTGGCGGAGCTCCAGCCGAAGGTGGCGCAGCAGAAGCAGAAACAGAAGGACTCTGTCGCGAAGTATCAACGGGCGGGAAGGGCTGCTGCCGCCCGTGTTGCGGAGTTGGAGGGGCTGCAGAAGCAGGGGCCGCTGACTGACGAGCAGGAGGCGGAGCTGGCGAAGCTCCAGCCGAAGGTGGCGCAGCAGAAGCAGAAACAGAAGGAATCTACTGCGAAGTATAAACGGGCGGGAAAGGCTGCTGCCGCCCGTGTTGCGGTGTTGGAGGCGTTGCAGGAGCAGGGGCCGCTGACTGAGGAACAGGAGGCGGAGCTGGCGAAGCTCCAGCCGAAGGCACAAACGTGGCAGAAAAAGAAGGAATGGGACGCAAAGTATCAACGGGCAGTAAAGGCTGCTGCCGCCCGGATTGCGGTGTTGGAGACGTTGCAGGAGCAGGGGCCGCTGACTGAGGAGCAGGAGGCGGAGCTGGCGAAGCTTCGGCCGAAGGCACAGACGTGGCAGAAACAGAAGGAATGGGCCGCGGCTTGGTACCGGGCGGGAAAGGCTGCTGCCGCCCGTGTTGCGGAGTTGGAGGCGTTGCAGAAGCAGGGGACGCTGACTGACGAGCAGAAGGCGGAGCTGACGGCACTCCAGCCGAAGGCACAGAAGTGGCAGAAAATGAACGAAAGGTTGCTCCGGTTGAAGGCGGGGCGGGGACGGAAGAAGGCCGGGGAGGTGATGGAGACCGGGGTGGGTGGGCCCGCGGTAGTCGGTCGGGGTGCGGGGCCGGAAGGGGTGCCGGGGTGGACTGGGGCGGATCAGGACGGCCGGGACGCGTGGTCGGCTGACGCCGATCTGGATGCATGGCTTGCTCGGGCCGTGGCGGATGTAGACGGGGTGCAAGTCCCGCAGGATGCGCCAGATGCTGGAGTGATGCTGGGCGAGGGCGCTTACGAGGAGTTTCTCGAGACCGAGTTGCTCGCGTTCCTGGGACAGGATGCCGACAACGATGCTGCGGGTGCCGGCGGTGTCGGGCCGGTAGTCGGCGACGAGGATTTCACTGCGTTCCTTGATGAGTACGGGGACCCCGTCGGGTTGTTCGGGGTCGGGGCCGATGAGCTGGATTTTGGTGAGCCATTTCCGGAGGATGAGGTGTGGCCGGATACGGGGCGGTAACCGTGCACCGTGTCCTGGAAGTATTTGTCCAGCCCGCAGGATGTGTCGTCATCGTCGTTGGGGATGCGGCCGGGCGGTGTGGCGTCACGGCGCCTGCCGGCGCCGTGTACCGCTGAAGTCTGGCTACTGTCGGCTGTGCTGGTTCCAGGCGCGCGAAGACCGAGCCGTCGCCGCCGAGGACTCGCGCTCGAAGGTCGTGCTCGCCCCTACCTCCCGCATGTGCGGTATCGTCAGCTGTTCCTCGCCGGGATGACCAAGCGGTATGGCGAGAAAGGCCGACCGCGCAAGCTCCAGCCCCGTCCGACGGTGCGACCATTCAGCACCGGTGTGCAGTTGTCGCTGTTGACCACCGACGAACTCACCCGCGCCTACGACGCCGCGCAGTTCGACCTGCGCTCCGCCGTGGCCCCCAGGATCCGTGCTGAGCTCTTCTCACGTCGGTAGTCGGTAGGCGTGGTACCGATTGGCGCGGCGACCGGGTCGACGGCCGGGCCGCTGAACAGCGTTGTCGTTCCAGTAGCAGGCCGAGCGTGTCCACGATGAGGCCGTTTGCGCCCTGTCGTTTTCTTGCCCATATCGAACCCGCGCGCTTCGCCGCCCTCACTGCATTTTGATGGACTGGGCGTCGAGCACGGCCGCCGCCGGGTCCGCCGTGGGTCCGGCCTGGAGCCGAACCTGCTCATTGTCTTTGGTGTCACTTGCCGGGTGCGATCATGACTACTTGGTGGTCTCCGGGGTGTCTGGTGAGGGCGTCCATCATCGCTGAGACCGGTTCGGCGGCTAGGGGGACGATGTCGGTGATGATCTGCTTGATCGGGACGCGGCCGCTTCCGAGAAGTTCCAGGGCTGTCTCGAAGGCGCGTCTGTTCTGGGCGAAGCTGCCCACGATCTGGATTTCTTTGGTGATGAGGGCGACCGAGTCCAGTTCTGTGGGGCGTTCGTTCACTCCGAGTGCGACGACTGTTCCCCGTGTCCGCACGTGTCGGGTTGCGTCTGCGAGTGCGGTCACCGAGCCCACGCATTCGAACACTATGTCTGTTTCCGGGCCCGGCTTATCGATGTCCACGGTGGTGATCCCGGTCGCGGTCAGACGTGCGCGTCGTACGGGGTGTGGTTCCACCACCCGTAGGTTCTGGATTCCTCGTAGCCGCAGCACGTGTGCCAGCAGGAAGCCGACTGTGCCGCCTCCGAGGATCGTGGCGGTATCCGCTGGTGAAATTCCGGAGCGGTCGGCCGCGTGGACCGCGCAGGCCAGTGGTTCGGTCAGTGCCGCGTGCTCCAGCGGAACACCGTCGGGCACGGCGTACACCGTGTGCTCGGGGACGACGACGGCTTCGGCGTAGCCGCCGGGGCGTGTGCCCAGGCCAAGGGAACTCAGCCGCCAGGGCGCTATAGCGCACAGGTGGTTGTCGCCTTTGCGGCAGTCGTCGCAATCCCCGCAGCCTGCTTTCGGCCATACCACCACGGCCTGTCCCGCGGTCAGCCGCTGCCCGCCCGGTGCGGCGACGTGTCCGGAGATTTCGTGTCCGAGAACCGCGCCGGCCGGGACAACGTGCGGCATCGCCCGCAGGTGCAGGTCGGAACCGCAGATGGCGCAGAACGCTACGTCCACGCGTACCCAGCCGGGCTCGGGCTGACGTTGCTCGACCTCCGCGAGGCGCAGCCCGCGCTCCTCGGTGATGACCAGCTCTTTCAATTCTCCTCCACAGTTCTCTTAGTGGCCAGGAAAGCCCGGATCCGGGCGATGAGGACCTCCGCCTGTTCCTCGGCTGGGAAATGCCCGCAGGAGGCGATCTGCGCCCCCTCAAGCCGGGCGGCGTAGTCCCGCCACAGGTCGAGTACGGGCAAGGTCCCCACCAGCCCTTCGGCGCCCCACGCCACGTGCACGGGCATCGTCAGGCGGCGGCCGGCGGCCGCGTCGGCCTCGTCGGCTTCCAGGTCCTCATTGCCAGCGGCGCGGTAGTCGTCGAAGCTCGCGCGAAGCGCCCCGGGCTGTGCGTACGCTTGCGCGTAGTGCCGTAGGTCCGCCTCAGTGAATGCTTCGCGCCGGAACGCTCCGGCGGCCAGCATGAACCGGACGTACTCCCCGGCTTTTCCTTCGGTGAGGAACTCGGGGAGGTCGGGGACGAGGTGGAAGAGCCAGTGCCAGTAGGCGGCCCCGACCCGTGCGTTCATGTGCCGCCACATTTCCCGCGTCGGTACGACGCTGAGCAGCATCAGGCGGCTGATCTCGTGTGGCCGGTCCAGTCCCCACCGGTGGGCCACGCGTGCGCCCCGGTCGTGCCCGACCACAACAGCCTGCGTGTATCCCAGCTCGTGCATGAGTCCGCTCATGTCGGCGGCCATGGTCTGCTTGTCGTAGCCGCCCCGGGGCCGGCTGGACTCCCCGTATCCGCGTAGATCCGGCGCGACCACCGTGTGGTCCCGCGCGAGGACGGGCAGAACGTGGCGCCAGGCGTAGCCGGTTTGCGGCCATCCGTGGAGCAACAGCATCAGCGGGCCTTCTCCAGCGCGCCGTAGGTGCAGCCGCAGACCGCCCACCGTCCGCGTCTCTTCCCGTACCTGCATCGCCACGGCGGTTTACCTGCCCTTCGCTGGGAGGGGAATTCCTACGGCCCGCTGTGCTGGGAGGGGAATTCCTACGGCCCGCGCTGGGGAGGTGAATTCCCTCAGATAGCCGTCGTCGACCATGGGGGCGGTGACGAGTTCGGGCAGGGGCGCGAGCAACTCGGCCAGGAGATCGATCTTTTCCCTGTCGGCCGACACAGGCCGGTGCGGTTCCCGCAGCCGGTGTGCGGCGAAATCGGCTACCAGGTCCTCCATTATCTGCTGCGGCACCTGCGGGTCGGCGTCGTGTTCGCTCAGGATGAGGTCGAGCATTCGGGCATGAACGAGGGTGAGGGCCTCGGCATGGGTGAACGATCCGCCCGGACGGCCGCGCCACGCCTCGGTCAGCTCCTTCTCGACCCGCTCCGGCAGTGTCCCAGGCGGGCGTGAGGCGAACCGGTCCGAACGCAAAGCAGTGCGCGCCACTTGGTAGGCCATCACGGAGTTGTCGCCCGCGAAGGTCACATTGACCTCGAAATCGGTCCGCAGGGTGACGATCTGGTTGTGGCAGTGAAACCCCTGCGACCCGCACATCTCGCGGCACTCGGCCAGCACGTCCAGGACCAGCCAGGAGCCGCATTTTCCGGTCGCGGTGAGCAGGTGCATGTTTTTACGGCTGGGGTCGATGTGCCAGCCGCGTTCGACGCCCCTGACCACGGCGCGTTCCAGCAGGCGCAGCGCGAGGCAGCGCAGTTGAACCGGATACAGGCGGTCCAGGAACAGTGGCTCGTCCAGGAGGACCCTGCGGGTAGGCGTGCTGCGGGTTTCGCGGTGACCGGCGAACCGCCAGGTGAGGTGAGCCGCGAGTTCGGAGGCTCGTGCTCCGGCGCTGAGCGGGAAGATCCGTTCCTGGACGAAGGTCTCGATGGATTTCACGAAACGGGCACCGGCATCGGGAAGCGTGCTGGAAAAACGTCCGTCCGCGTCGATGCGCGAGTACCGCCCCATCATCGCCTCGCGGGGGAGCCGGACCGCGGTGAAGCGGGCACCGCCGACCTGGTTGGCCTGGATACCTCCCTTCGGGTCGCACGACAGGATCGTGATACCCGGCAGCGGAGGACCGTTCTCCTCGGCCCGCAGCGGAACACGGAACCAGTGGTGGCCGACATCTTCGCCATCGATGACAAGGCGGGCCAGGACCATACCGACGGTCGCGGCATGTTTGATATTCCCGATCCAGAACTTGCAGGCCGCGTCCGTGGGGGTATCCAGCGTGAAACTCTGCTCCTCGCGATTCCAGGAGACCGTCGTGCGGATCTCCCGCAGGTTGGTACCGCCACCGATCTCCGTGCAGCAGAACGCATAGACCTGGTGCATCCGCGTGATTTCGTCGTGGTACTCAGCGACCTGCTCAGGGGTGCCGTGGTTGAACAACGCGCTGCCCGCGATGAGGTGATCGGTGATGGTCGAGGTGAGCGCGAAATCGAAAGCGCCCGTCAGGCCCATCACCTCGCACATGGACCGGAACGCGTGCTCCCGGGACTGCCCCATCCACATGTCGTTGTCGACAAGCCCCTCCCGGAAGATCGCTTTCATCCGGCCGATGGTCAGGTCCATGTACTCCCGCACGGACAGATCGTCACGCAAGCGCGGATCGAACAACCCCTGCCGCAGCAGGTCACGCAACGCACGCCGGGAAGCGGAACCATCCTGTTCCACATCCACGGCAGTCAACCGTTCCGCCCCCGCGACATGGGCATGGGCATGGGTATCGAGATGTTGCCCGTAAGGGACTGCAGTTGCGGCCATGTGACCGAAATCCTCTCGATTCCTGGGCATCAACCATTTTCAAAAAAAGGGGACCGCGCCAGTCAGCAGAACCCATCCAACCGCCGTTCACCCACGGTGACGGGAAAACCGGGCGCGGCAAGACACACAGCTGGGCGGCCAAGAGAAACGCGCTCGCGAGAACGCCCAGATCGTGTAACGCGACCTACTCCAAAGAGGTGCTGGTACCGAGACGAGAGCGAGCGTGTCCTTGATCATTGTGTGAACATGACGCGCACGCGCGGTGATCCCGTCCCCGTCCGGATCGCGGCCAAGGACCAACTCGCCGCGCTGCTGGATGCCCACTGGTCCAGCGCGAAAGAGCTCTTGCACCAGGCGTGACCGGCGATCAGTCTGGCGTTGCTGACCACCACCCACGACCATTACTCACGCTATGGGATCCAAAGGCGAACACGTACACGCATAGAGCCAAACGGGCAACCGTCCTGCGCTTTTTTCTCGTTCACCCCAGCCTGCGACGGACATCGCATCAAGCACACCGACGCCGAGCTGGTGACGCTGACGGTGACTCAGGCGCTGCTGCGAGACGCCAGCACGCTGGCCGCCACCACGCAACAGTTGTCTACAGGGCTGGCCATTGCTGTTGCCAAGGTGGCACTGCGGCTCGGTGAACCGTTGCGTAGCGGGGCTGCCTGCACCGTAGGATTCATCCTGCTTGTGCTGACTGCGCTGAAAGCCACTGCCGGGGCGTTGCGCCTCCACCGGAATGCCGGCAACGCCGTGCGCACGCCGGGCACGCGGGCGAGCGCGACCTCCACCACGGAACTGATCTGAGACTGCCAGCAGTTGGACATTGCAGGCCAGCATGCAACGGCATGACACCAACGGCATAAGCAGGTCACAGCTGCAGAGGTGACTCTCCCGTTAGCAACGAGCAATTCAGGCAACCCCTGAGGGTACTTTCGGGTAGAACGAGAGTTTCGATCTTCTTATCCTTGAGTCCGCCGCATAGCTTTTTCACCGCAACCGCCCCGAGCGTGCGGGAAATCAGGTCGATCGCGAATCCACAGTGGACGTTGTTTCTGCCGCGTCTCTGATGCCACGCCGCAGGTGGGAATGTGCAGGTACGTGCCGGAGAAGGGGAGAACGACCGTGGCTGAGGTAGTGGAATCACCCTCACCCAACTCGTTGGAAGACGTACGCCCGCTACCGCATCCTAGATCCACGCGCCAGGGCAAAGTCGAACAATTCCCCGAATTGACACCGGCGTCGTTGATGGAGTTCACTACGGTTTTCTGGAGTTTTAAGAAATTCGCCGCCGCTGTCGAGCTGGAGCTGTTCACCAAGCTCTCCGGCCGCGGCTCGGCCACAGGTGTAACAGCGTCCGAGACCCTCGGACTGCCCGATAAGCCCACCGATCTGCTACTGGCCGCGTGTGTGTCTCCTAGCTGAGGTCCTGCGGGCTGGTCGTACATAAGACGGGGCTTCCCGCAGCTCGTGGAGCGACCGTAACTCCCGCTGGGGGTCCGCCACCCGCACCGCCACCCAAAACGAGTTCCGCAGGATCTAAGCGTTGTGTCCAGCTGAGAGCGAAGGAAGAGACATGCCGGCAATCCGTTTGGCAGCGCTGGGTGACAGCTTCGTCGAGGGCTGTGGTGATCCCGGTCTCGACGGTCCGTTCCACGGCTGGGTGCCCCGGCTGGCCGATCGGCTCGGGATCCCGCGCCGGGGCGTGCTGAACCTGGGGGTCCATCGGGCGACCACCCAGGACGTCGTCGACCGGCAGCTCCCGGTCGTGCTGGCGAGCAAGCCCCCGATGATCGGCGTGATCGTCGGGGTCAACGATCTCGTCAGCGACTACGACCCCGAGCGGTTCCGGCGCAACCTTGGGACGATCTATTCGAGTCTATGCGGCATGGACACCACGGTGTTCACCGCGGCCTATCCCGACATCCCGAAGAACCTGGCGGTTCCCGAGATTTTCCGGCGCCTGCTGCGGGACCGGTTCGCCGAGGCGAACTCCGTCCTGCGGGAGATCACCGCCGCGACCGGGACGCTCTGCCTGGACGTGACAGCGATGCCCGATTGGGCGCAGGCGCGGGTGTGGGCGGCGGACGGACTACATCCCAGCGCCGCGGGCCACCAGCTTTTTGCCGACCAGCTGACCGAATTCATCGCCCGGGCGACGGGACTGGTGCCGCCCGCCCTGCTCGTCGGCGGGTAACCGCACGACCGCCAGACCTGCCCCGCATTCCGCGACCGAGCCGACGAAGTCCCGGTGGCCCGCACACAAGGGGTTGTTTCAGAATGCGGCGTCACCCGCATGCGGTGTGGGACTCAGCTTGCACCGCCGCGAGTTCTCAGACATCGTCCTCGCGAGGACAGCCCCGACGCGTCGTATTCGGACATACGTGTGTCGGGATCCCACAGCGAGGCGGCGTCTGAGGTTCCGCTACCCGCCCCGCTACGCGAACCATTCTGCAACCACCCCTGAACCTTGCCCGACGCGGTGGTGCGTGTCTTTGTGCTGCCCGCGCACGAAACGACTTTGGGAGAAAACAACGTGAGCGAGGGTACAAATCCGACGGATCGGGACTTTACCGACCGGCGGCTGGCGAACAATCCCATTGCCATCGTGGGCATGGCGGGTCTATTCCCGATGGCGCGCAACTACCGCGAGTTCTGGCAGAACATCGTCGACGGCACGGACTGCACCGAGGAGGTGCCAGAATCCCGCTTTCGTCTCGAGGACTACTACGACCCCGACCCGTCGGTGCCGGACAAAACCTATTCGCACCGCGGCGGTTTCGTCCCGGACGTGGATTTCAGCCCGCTGGAATGGGGCCTGCCGCCCAACCAGCTCGATCTCACCAGCACGATGCAGCTGCTGAGCCTCGGCGTCGCCCGTGATGTCCTCCGGGACAGCGGGGCGGTGGGCTCGGCGTGGTACGACGCGTCCACCACCGGCTGCGTCCTGGGCACGACCGGACCGGTGCCGCTGACGCACCCGCTGGCCGCCCGGCTGTCGACCCCTGTGCTGAAGGAGGTCGTGCGTAGCTGCGGGCTGACCACCGAGGACGCGGAGCAGATCGCGGAGAAGTACGCCCAGGCCTTCACCCCGTGGGAAGAGAGCACCTTCCCTGGGCTGCTCGCCAACGTCGTCGCTGGGCGCATCGCGAACCGCCTCGGTCTGGGCGGCATGAACTCCACTGTGGATGCCGCGTGCGCCGCGTCGCTGTCTGCGATCCGGGTGGCCATCGCCGAACTGGTGGATGGCCGTGCGGACATGATGGTCACAGGCGGGGTGGACACCGAGAACTCCATCTTCGGGTTCATGTGCTTCAGCAAGACCCAGGCCCTGTCGCGCAGCAGCAAGATCAGCCCGTTCTCGGACGCCGCGGACGGGACGCTGCTCGGCGAAGGTGTGGGCATGCTCGCGCTGCGGCGGCTCTCCGACGCCGAACGAGACGGGAACCGGATCTACGCGGTGATCCGCGGCCTGGGTTCCTCCAGCGACGGCCGGTCGAACAGCATCTACGCCCCGCTGGCAAAGGGGCAGCGGGTGGCGCTGGACCGTGCCTACGCGGACGCGGACTGCTCGCCCGACTCGGTCGAGCTTTTCGAGGCACACGCCACCGGAACGCCGGTCGGCGACCGCACCGAGCTGACCGCACTGGGCGGCCTGCTGCGCGATTGCTCGGAGGAGCAACACTTCGCCGCGCTGGGAAGCGTCAAATCCCAGATCGGCCACACCAAGGGCGCGGCGGGCACTGCGAGCCTGATGAAGCTCGCGCTGAGCCTCTACACCAAGACGCTGCCGCCCACGATCAATGTCGAGCGCACCAACCCATCGGTCGACTTCTCCGACGCGCCGTTCTACGTAAACGTCAAGACCCGCCCGTGGATCCGCGACCCGCACCGCCCGGTGCGTCGCGCCGCCGCCTCGGCGATGGGCTTCGGTGGTACCAACTTCCACTTCGTGCTGGAGGAACACACGCAGGACCGCTCGGAGATCGAGACGTTGCACCGTGCCGCGCGTGCCTACCTCTGGCACGCCGAGACCCCGCAGGAGCTGCTGGAGCTGGTCCGGTCGGACGATCCGTGGCAGGACGACGATCCGATCCCGGCAGCGCACGCCCGGATCGGTTTCGTCGCCGCAGACGAGGCGATCGCAGAGCAACTGCGGGAACTGGCCGCCGAGCAACTCGCGGGCGCGCTGGACGCGGAGCACTGGACGCACCCGCGGGGTGTCTTCTACCGCATGCGGGCACAACCGGACATCAAGGTCGGTGCGCTTTTCACGGGCCAGGGCAGCCAGTACCTCAATATGGGCCTGGAAGCGGCGCTGAACAACCCGGCGGTCGGCGCGGCCTTCGACGCCGCGAACGCCTCGTTCGACGGGGCGAGCCCGCGGCTGGCGCAGGTCGTCTACCCGCCCACGCTGCTGGACGCCGAGCTCCGGCAGAACCAGGAAGCCGCGCTGCGCAAGACCCAGTACGCCCAGCCGGCGATCGGTGCGCTGTCGGCCGGCCAGTTCCGCTACCTGTCCTCGCTGGGCCTGAAGTGCTCCGGCTTCCTGGGACACAGCTTCGGTGAGCTGACGGCCCTGTGGGCGTCGGGCGCGATCGCAGACGCCGACTTCTTCCGGCTCGCGCGGGCGCGTGGAGAGGCGATGGCTCCGCCCGCCGACGAACCATGCGCCGACCCCGGCACGATGGCGGCGGTGCAGGCCGGCCGGGAGCAGGTCACCGAGATGCTGGTGGACTTCCCGGACGTCGTGGTGTGCAACAACAACGCGCCGGACCAGGTGGTCGTGGGCGGCGCCACTGCCGATGTGGAGGCCTTCGTCGTCGCGTGCGCCAAGCGGGAGCTGCCCGCCCGGCCGCTGTCGGTGGCAGCGGCCTTCCACACCTCGCACGTCGCGCACGCGGTTGAGAAGTTCCGGCCGGTCGTCGCGTCCGTCCGAATCGGCGAGCCGAGCGCCGCGGTCTACGCCAACAGCCCGGGTGCGAAGTACGGCACGGACCCGGACAGCAACGCCGAAACGCTGGTCCGGCAGTTGCTCGAGCCCGTCGAATTCGCCGAAGCCGTGGAAGCGATGTACGCCGATGGCTGCACGGTGTTCGTCGAGTTCGGCCCGAAGCAGGTGCTGACCCAGCTGGTGCAGCGCACGCTCGCCGACGAGCCGATCGTCGCGATCCCGGCCGACGGCGGGCCGCTGGGCGACAGCGACCTCTCGCTGAAGCAGGCGGCCGTGCGGCTGGTGGTGCTCGGTGTGCCGCTGAGCGGCATCAACGTCCACCTCGCGCCCGACTTCGACGAGGTCACGCCGACCGGGATGACCGTGCCGATCTCCGCCGCCGAACACGTGGCCGCCGAGCGCCGCGACGCCTACGAGACCGGCTTGACCGACGGCTTCGAGGTTTCCGCGCTCAGACGGGCGACCACCTTGCCCGCAACCGACATCCAGGCAGTGTCCACCATGGACGACGCCATGCACGAGAGGGAGCAGATGAACGACCCACAGGCCGCCGTACCCATCGCCCACGCGCAGGCGCCCGCCCAGCCGGGCATTCCGGTCGACGACGCGGTGCGTCAGCACGTCGCGCTGCACTCGCAGTACCTGGACGGTCAGCTTCAGGTCGCCGAGGCTCTGACCGGGCTGCTGCGCGACCATCAGCAGTGGGACCGGCAGGACTCGCGGCTGCCGGAGGTCGTGGAAAGCGTCAAGAATCAGAGCGTCGCGATCTCGCAGGCACACGCCCGGGCCAACGAGGTGCTAGCGGAACTCGCCACCCTCGAACTGGGCGGGCAGCGCTCCCCGGCGGCCCAGGCGACGGTGTTCGCCGAAGCCACCACCGTGCAGGCCCCCACACAGCGCGCGCTGAGCACCCGGCCGGCACCGGAACAGCTGCCGACCGCTCCCGCGCCGCAGCCGGCTGCTCCGGCACCCGCCGCGCCCGAACCCGCTGCGATGCAGGAGCAATCGAAGCCCGCAGCGGCTGCGGGGACCGTTTCGGGCGGAGTCGATGTGGCTTCGGTGAGGTCGGCGCTGCTTGAGGTGGTGTCGGAGAAGACGGGGTATCCGGTGGAGATGGTGGATCCGGGGATGGATCTGGAGTCGGATCTGGGGGTGGATTCGATCAAGCGGGTGCAGATTCTGGGGGTGGTGCAGGAGCGGTTTCCTGGGTTGCCTGCGGTGGGGCCGGAGCAGTTGGGTGAGTTGCGGACGCTGGATCAGATCTCCGGTTTCCTGGTGGCCAACGCGGGTGATGCGGACCCAAAAGTTCCGGCCCGCTGAGCGACGGGGCCGCGCCCGCCGAGGACGACCCGGCCCCCACACCTCGGCACAAGGTGGGGCTGGTTCCGCTTCCTGGTCGTGATCTGCTCGGTGACGCCTACGCCGCCGAGCCCGTGGCCGTGGTGGCCGACCGTGGCGGTGACGACGCCGATGCGGTCGTCAGCGGGCTCCGGGAGCGCGGCTGGACGGTGCGGCGCGTGGACCTCAGCGGCTCGCCGGCCGTGTTCGACGGCGAGACCACCGAACTGGAAAACCTTTTGGCGCAACACCTACAGGGGCGCGTGGACCTGTGTGTGAGCCTGCTGGACGGCGATACGTGGGATGCCGGCGTCAGGCAGGTCGCGGAGACGATCCTGGTCGCCAAGCACGCATACGCCGCGCTCACCGAAACCGCCGAAGCGGGGTCGAGGGCGGGCTTCGTCACGGTGACACGCCTCGACGGCGGTCTCGGACTCCGGGGCGGGCGCCCCGCGGCGGAGGCGCTGACCGGTGGAGTCGGCGGCGTGGTCAAGACGCTGGCCTGCGAGGCACCCGGCGTGTTCTGCCGGGCACTCGACGTCGACCCGGACGTGGACCGCGACGACTTCGTGGCCGCGCTGCTCGGGGAAATCGCCGACGCGGCGACAGACACCGCCGAAGTCGGCGTCGACGCCGCCGGAGCCCGGTGGACCGTGGTGCCCGGTGAGTTCCGCTTCGCCGTCGCGCAGCGAGACGAGATCAGCGGCGACGTCACGGACGTCAGGATCGACGCCGACGACACGCTGGTCGTCACCGGAGGAGCTAGGGGAGTCACGGCGCTGTGCGTCCGAGCGCTGGCGCAGCACACGGAGTCGGCGTTCGTCCTGCTAGGCCGCACGGAACTCGCCGACGAGCCGTCCTGGGCCCGGGGCGTCGCCGACTCCGGGCTCAAGGCCGCGGCGATCGAGGACATCAAGGCCGGCGGCGAGCGCCCCACACCCCGCGAGGTCGAGCGGCGCTACCGCGACCAGATCGCCCAGCGGGAAATCCGCGCGACGATCGAAGCTGTACGCCGGGCAGGTGCGGAGGTTAGCTACATCGCGGTCGACGTCACCGACCCCGCTGCCGTCCGCGCCGCGCTGGCTCCGCTGCGGGACCAGATCACAGGTGTGGTGCACGGAGCCGGGGTGCTCGCCGACGCGCACCTGACGGACAAGACCGGCCACGAGATCCACCGCGTGTTCCAGACCAAGCTCACCGGTCTGCGCACGGTCCTCGACGTGCTCGACACCGATTCGCTGCGTCACCTCGTGCTGTTCACGTCCGTCGCCGGCCTGCTCGGCAACGCGGGCCAGGCGGACTACGCAGCGGCGAACGAGGCACTGTGCCGGCTCGCGGCGAGCTGGAAGCGGCAGCGCCCCGACTGCCACGTCACGGCGATCGACTGGGGCGCGTGGGACGGCGGGATGGTCACCCCCGAACTCCGCGACCTCTTCCACGCCCGCGGCGTGCGGCTGCTGGAGCCCGAGGCCGGCGCCCAGGCGTTCGTCGAGCAGTTCGGCAAGGAGCACGCCGACGACGTGTGCGTGCTGGTGGGTGAGGCCAAGTCGCTGTCGGCAGGCGACCCGGGCGCGGCGGCGTCGTTCACCGCGCATCGCGACATCGCGACGCTGGCCGGAGATCCGGTGCTCGACGCTCATGTCGTCGGCGAACACGCGGTGCTGCCCGCCACGTTCGGCCTCGGCTGGATGATCCACGTCGCCGAACGCGCGCACCCGGGACGGCGAGTAGTCGAGGTTCGTGATTTTCAGGTGTACAAGGGGATCGTGTTCGACGGCTCGCTGGTGGGCAGCCAGCACGTCGTCGTGGAGCCGGCCGGTCATGCGGACGGCAATGCGCTCGTAAAGGTGTCGGTGCGCACCGACACGGGCGCAGCGCAGCCGGTGCTGCACTACGCGGCGACGCTCGTGCTGTCCGCGTCGCTTGCGGCCGCGCCGGTGGTGTCCGGCTGGACAACCGGATCTCTGGGTGAAGGCGGATCTCTGGGTGAAGGCCCGGAGAACGGACTCGACATCTACCGTGACGCGATCCTGTTCCACGGTCCGCAGCTGCAAGGCCTGCGGCGAGTGCTCCACCAATCGGACGATCGGCTGGTGCTGGAGTGCCGGCTTCCCGACACCGTGGTCGGCCTCGGCGCCTACCGGGGAGAACTGCACAGCCCGGTGCTCTGCGACCTGCTCCTGCAGGGACCGTCGGTGCACGGCAACCGGCTGCTCGGGCAGGCCAGTCTGCCGCTGGGATTCGGGCGGGCGGAGTACTTCGAGGCCCTGCCCGGCAACGAACCGTTCGTGCTGGTCGTCGATGACGTGCGGCAGGCCGCGGCCGCCCTCACGGTCACCGCCACGGCCTGCGATCAGCAGGGACGTGTGCTGCAGCGGTGGCACGACATCCAGATGGTGGCGACGCCGGAGATGTCGGAAAAGTTCCGCGAAGGCACCCGGCGGTGGCTGGCGAAATGAGCACGCGCACAACGCCGAGTTGGGGACACCCGGAGGAGAAGCAGCGATGAACGACGAACTGGAGGAGCTGGGCTTCGACGGAGAGCCCTTCAACCCCTTCGCCGGGGCCATCGGGGAGCCGCCTGGCGGGGCGCAGCCGGCTCTGCAGCGGACATCGGTGGCAAGGCAGGTTCCGGTGACGCAGCCGCCACCGGCAGCCGACCAGACTGCGGGAACCAGCCACATCGCCGCCGTGGCGCGGGAAATGCGCAGCGCAGTCGCCAACGCACACCGGAGTGCTCTGCACGCGCAGGTGCTGTTGCAGGCCAGGACTCTCAGCCAGTGCGGCGTGGCGCTCGCGGCGCCGGAGCCAGCACCCGCCTCCGGGGCACGGTTCTTCGAGGTCGTCGACGGGCACATCCGTCCGATCGGCGTCCCGCCGTCGGTGCGGGGCGTGCCGTTCGTGACGACCGAAGCCCGCTTCAAGCCGCTGGCCCGGAGCGAGAAGACGCGGCTTCGCCGGGACGATCTCGGCCGGCTGACCGAAGGAGACATGGCCGGGGTTTTCGGCCTGGGCTACCTCCAACCCGGCTGCAACCCGTCGGTGAAGCTTGCGGCAGGAGCGACGTTGCTGCTGGGCGAGGTCACCCAGATCGAGCTGCGCGGCGGAAGCAGCGGACGTGGCCACGTGGTCGCATCGGCGGGGCCGCTCGACGGCACGCCCGAGTCGCTGCTCGCGGCGGCCGGTCAGGTGGCCGAGATCTTCGTGCTGTATCTGGGTTTGCACCTCTGCCTCGCGGACGCGACCTTCGTGCCCGGCGACGGCAGTGGTGAGCCGGCACGCAGAGAGGTCGAAATCGCCCGGCCCGGTCCGCTGCGCTCCGCGGAGATCCGGCTCGACGTCACCGACGTCGATCTCGTTCCCCGGCCGCACGTCCGCGCCAATGTGGAAGTCCGCTGCGGCGGCGCGGTGGCCGGGCGGGTCCTCGGTCTTTCCCTGGCACTCGTGGAGAAACCCGGCGTCCCGATCGGGCCGGCTCGCGGTGGCATCCTCCCCGCGTTCCTTGGGAGATACTCCGCGGCCGGTGAGCAGACGATGATCAGCGAGTTCCACATCGCGCACTTCGCCCGCGGCAGCCACGGGATCGCCTTCGGCCCGGAGTTCGAGCACTACTCCGACCGCAGGGCGACCCGGGTGCCCGACCGGGGACTGACGATGGTGGACCGGCTGGTGTCAATGGACGGCAGGCGTGGCAAGCTCGACGGCGCGAGTTATGAGACCGAGTACGACTCGCCCGCCGATTCCTGGTATTACGCCGACACCGCCAACGCTTCCATGCCGAACACGGTCTACATGGAGACATCGCTGCAGTCGGCGTTGTCGATCGGGTACTTCCTCGGGCCGACATTGTCCGATCCGGAAAGGGCCCTCAGCCTCCGCAACCTCGGCGGAACCGCAACCGTGCTGCGTGAGGTCGATCTGCGGGACAAGACAATCCGCCAGCAGTCCAAGCTGCAGTCGACCACGCTCAACAACGGCGCGTCGCTGCAGAGTGTCTCTTACACGATGCTCGTGGACGGCGAGCCGTTCTACACGGGCGAGACTCTGTTCGGCTACTTCAGCGAAGAGGCCATGGCTAACCAGACCGGCCTGGACGCGGGCCGGAACGTGCCGACTTGGCTGGAGGCGCAGCAACCGTGCCCGGCTACCCGCACGATCGACGTGGCTGCCCGCCGCGCCGACCCGTCCGCCCCGCTGTGCGCTCGCGACCACCTCGCGTTGCTGGATGAAGTCCAGGTCGTCGACGAGGGCGGGAACTACGGGAAGGGCTATCTCCGCGCGGTCCGCCGGATTGACCCGGACGACTGGTTCTTCGCCCGGCACTTCCCACGCGACCCGGTGATTCCCGGTTCGCTGGGCGTCGAGACGGTCATCCAGGCCATGCAGGAATGGCTGCTGGACGCGGGACTGGGTGAGGGAATGTCAGATCCGGGATTCATTCTCCCGGTCGGTGCGCCGTCCACCTGGAAGTACCGCGGCCAGTTCCTGCCCACCGACGGTGAGGCCACCCTCGAAGTGCACATCAAAGACGTCCGCCGCGGGCCGGGCCGCGTGCGGGTGACCGGCGACGCCAGCATGTGGAAGCCGGGCCTGCGGATCTATGAACTCACCGACATCGCGGTCGAACTGCGCGAAGAAGGAGCACAGCCATGGTGACGCCGACCGGCGTGGTACCTGAGGTCGGGCGCGACGCGGCTTCGGTCCACGCGCACCTGCTGAACCTCGACCGGCCGTTCTACCTGGTCAGAGACGCCCACGGCATCGCGGCCGCGGGCAGCGCCGAGCATGCGCCGGGCACCCAGGTGCTCGCCGCCGTGCCCCCGCTGCCCCCCTCGGCGCTGGGGGACAAACGGTTCCTCACCGCCCACGGTGTCCGGCAGCCTTACATGGCGGGCTCGATGGCCAACGGGATCGCCTCGGCGAAGATGGTGATCGCCTTGGCCGAGCAGGGTTTCCTCGCCTCTTACGGTGCGGCCGGGGTCGTCGCACAGCGGGTCGACGAGGACCTCGCGCACATTCGCGCCCGCCTGCGGGGCATCCCCTTCGCGTGCAACCTCATTCACAGCCCGAACGAGCCGGCGATGGAACGGTCGACGGTGGACCTCTGCCTCAAGCACGAGGTCCGCACCATCGAAGCGTCGGCGTTCCTCGACCTGACGCCGCAGATCGTGCGGTACCGGCTGGCGGGCCTGACCCGCGAGGCCGGCGGGAAGGTCGTTGCGAACAACAAGGTCATCGCTAAAGTCTCCCGCACGGAGGTCGCCGAGAAGTTCCTGCGCCCCGCACCGGAGGCCATGGTGCGGGAACTCCTCGCCTCGGGAGCGATCACGGCCGACCAGGCCGATTGGTCGCGCCAGAGCCCCGTGGCCGACGATGTCACCGCCGAAGCGGACTCCGGCGGCCACACCGACCGCCGGCCGCTGGTCGTGCTTCTCCCGGAGATCATCGCGGTGCGCGACCGCGTGCAGCGTGAACTCGGCTACGGGCAGCAGGTCCGGGTCGGGGCGGCCGGGGGCATCGGCACCCCGCAGGCGGCAGCCGCCGCGTTCGCCCTGGGCGCCGCCTACGTGGTGACCGGCTCGATCAACCAAGCCACGGTGGAGGCGGCGCAGTCGTGGGAAACCAAGCGGCTGCTGGCCGGGGCGGGCGCGACCGACTGCGATATGGCGCCCTCGGCCGATATGTTCGAAATGGGCGTCGAAGTGCAGGTTCTCAAGCGCGGCACGATGTTCGCCACCAAAGCGAGGCGCCTCTACGACGTCTACCGGGCCAACGACGGGATCGAGTCGATTCCCGCCGCCGAGCGCGCCAGCATGGAGGAGCGGATCTTCCAGCGACCGCTGGAGGACGTGTGGCGGGACTGCGTCAGGTTCTTTCAGGAGCGCGACCCCGAGCAGATCAGCCGGGCCCAGGACAACCCGAAGCGACGGATGGCGTTGATCTTCCGGTGGTACCTGGGACTGTCCTCGGGCTGGAGCATTTCCGGCGCCCAGGGGCGGGTGGCCGACTACCAGATCTGGTGTGGTCCCGCGATGGGTGCATTCAACAACTGGGTCGGCGGAACCTACCTGGCCGCCGTCGAGAATCGCCGCGCGGCGGAGCTGGCCACCCATGTCATGCGTGGTGCCGCGTTCGTTAGCCGGGTGACGCAACTGCGCCTCGCCGGGGCCCGGCTGCCCGCCAGTGCCCGTTCGTACGTCCCCCTACCCCCGGAGTCCGGCGCAGGGAGGAATCATAACTAAATCCATCGTCGTCAACCCCTCGCCATCCGCTGCGGACTCTCCTGGCTGGTGTGCCCGGGCTGCTCGACCATGCGGTATCGCAAGCGGTTCGCGCGTGCCCACCAGGTGTGGCCGGAACGCGGCAGGCACTCGCCGCTGACCGCGCGGCAGCGGATCGGCCTGCTGCTGGACACGGACTCGGCGGAGCAGCTGGACTTTTCTTTGGCCGACAGCGATCCGCTCGATTTCACTGACACCAAGCCCTACACCGAACGCCTGCGGGAGGCCCGCGCGCACCGGTCTCGGCGAGGCGATTCTGTGCGCCCGCGGTCACATCGACGGCAACCGATGTGGTCGTGGCCCGCATCGTCTTGCCGTCGACAGCGACCGCCTCAGCGGGCTCCTGCATCGTCCAGCCGGATAAGGCCCGGTCAAGCTCGTCATGATCGACTTTGGCCGGGGACCGGGAGAAGGTCCAGTTCGACGGCGTGCCCGACCACGAACACGCCGAGTTCGGCCAGCAACCGGGTCGGTCCGGCGCCGCCCCCGCCGTATGCCGATCCCGCGCCGCACGCCCACGCGGCGTGGGTGGTGACAGTGCCAAGCAGCTGCGCCGCCGCCGCAGTAGCGATGGCGGTTTGGAAAGCGTCTTGCGTCCATCGCAGACCCCAGAAACATCGCCTCAAGCCGCGAGGTCACATCGGCAGCGAACAGCGTTGCGGCGTCCATGCCAGGCTTGGTGGCGGTTTACGCGCTTCGGGTGTCGAAGGAGTCGTTGGTCTCCCGCGACAGCAGCGATTTCTGGATGCGCTGGCTCGGCGTCTTCGGGAAATCGTCCACTACGGCGACGTAGCGTGGCACCTGGAATCGGGCGAGGCGTTGCTCGCACCAGGCGACGAACTTCGCCGGGTCGAATGCGGTTGGGTCGGTGACGGTGAGGAACACTTTGATGTCCTCGTCGCCTTCCTGGGCGGGCACGCCGATTACGGCGCTCTCGGTAATCGCCGGATGTGTGTTGACGATCGCTTCGACTTCCCAGGCTGAGACGTTTTCACCCCGGTGCCGCAAAGAGTCGGTCAGCCTGCCGATGAAGTGCAGTGCTCCGCCGGTGAATCGGCCGCGGTCGCCGGTCCGCCACCACGGGCCGCGGTGGGACCGGGTGGTGGCCTCGTCGTTGCGGAAATAGCCTGGTGTCACGAGGCCCTCGACCAGCGGGCGCAGCACGATTTCGCCGGTCTCGCCGTCGGGAACCGGCCTGCCGTGCTCGTCGTGCACCTCGACGTCGAACCACGGCAAGGCCTGGCCGATGCCACTGCCGAGGCCGGAGACGTTTGCCGTCGAGATGCTGGACGCCTCCGTCATCCCGTAGCACTCTCGGATGTGCAGGCCGAATCGCGTCTCCGCCTCTCGCCACGCCGCACTCGTTATGCCGCCACCCCATGAGACGCGCACACCGTTGTCGTGTTCGGCGGCCCCGTGCGGGCGGGACAGCAGTATCGGCAGGATTCCGCCGAGGTGGTGAATGTGCGTCGCGCCCGTGTCCGAGACCTGCGACCAGAAAGCCGACGCACTGAATCGCTCGACAAGCGCCAGCCGCACCGGCCGCAGCAGCGGCAGCAACAGCACCTGCGCGCCGCCAACGTGGCATAGCGGCTCCCACAGGAAGAACACGTCGCCCTCCTGCGGTGCGCTGACCTCCGCCGCTCCCAACGCCGCGGCTCGCAGCATCCGATCGGTGACCTGCACTCCCTTGGCCGGTCCCGTCGTGCCCGAGGTGTACATGATGCTGACGACATCGTCGCCGTGCGGCTGGGACGGCGGCACGGTCGTCCCGCCGCGTCGCCACGGTGGATGCGTCCCCGGCGTGTACTCGACGACGCGGGCCATGGCATCGCTGGGAAGCTGGTCGGCATAAGCCGGGTCGGCGATGAGCATGCTCGGATCGCTGTCGGTCAGCACATGGGCCAGGGGCTCACCGCGGAGCCGGGTGTTGACGGGCACCCATACCGCTCGCATGCACACCAGCGCGTGCACGAGCACCACGTGTTCCAGATGGTTGGGCAGCATCACCGCCACCCGGTCGCCGGGGCGGACGCCCAGCGCAGCGAGCCCTCGCTGGGCCTCCTCGACGGTCCGGGCAAGATCACCGAAGGTGACCCGTTCCCCTGCACAATCGGCGTAGGGCTCGTCGCCACGCTCGACCGCGGCAGCGGCCAGCAGCTCCGGAACCGTGGGACCGGTAAGCACGGCAAGGTGCTGCCCGGTGAGTTCGACGGTCACGACCGGGCGCTCCCGTTCGCCGCGGCCTTCCTCGCCTTCCTGCTTTCGAAGAACTCACGCATCACCTGCTGCGGCTGCCCGGATGCCCAGGCACGTCGGTCGATCGAGGCCGCCGCGGTGTAGGCCTCGCGCAGCCCCGGCAGCAGATTCTGCCGGTAGCGCTCCTTGGTGAGCGCGACCGCGACCGTCGGCAGCGCCGCGATCTCGTGCACCACCTTGATCGCCTTGTCCAGCACGTCCTCGCGGGGCACCACGTGGTGGACGAGCCCCACGGACCGCAGCTCGTCGATCTCCATCAGCCGGGCGCTGAGCATCAGCTCCAGCATCCGCGATGTGCCGACCGCCCGTTCGGTGAGAAACATGCCGGTGATGCTGGGGATTCCGGAACTGACCTCGGTCTGTCCCATTTTGACTTCGGGGTGGGCTACCCGTACGTCGCAGAGCAACGTGAACTGGTAGCCCGATCCGGCCGCGACCCCGTTGATCGCGGCGACTACCGGTTTGTCGACATCCAGCACGGATTCGTAGAGGGCGCGGAAGTTCGCCAGCCACCCCTGGATGTCCTCGGGATCGAACTCGGCGGTCTCGGCCAGGTCCTGTCCGGCGCAGAACGCCTGTTCGCCCGCACCGGTGAAGACGATGCCGCGCACGGTGTCGTCGGCCGCCACCGTGACCACCTGCTCCCGCACCTGGTCCTGCATCCGCATGGTCCAGGCGTTGAGCGCTGCGGGCCGGTTCAGAGTGATCACGGCCACGCCGTCGTGAGTCTCGACCAGGATCTCGCCGCTCATCGGTCAATCCTTTCCTTGGAAGTGAAACTGGTGTTGTCGGCACGGAGCATGGAGATGCGGGAGGTCTCCGGCAGTGCCCGGATCGGGATGAGCGCCAGCAGCGCCAGCGCGATGAGGAAGAACGCGGGCGCCAGCTTGTTGCCGGTCAGCAGCACGAGGTACTGGCCGACCAACGGTGCCGTGCCGCCGAAAATCGCGTATGCGATGTTGTAGCCGACAGCGGCGCCGGTGTAACGGACTGCGGCCGGGAACAGCTCCGCCTGCGCCACCGCGACGACCGAGGCCACCGCCGTCAGGGGCAGCGTGATGAGTAACTGACCGACGATGGCCAGGGCCAGCCCACCACTGCCGGCGATGAGGTATCCGGGAACCGCGAGCGCCGCGAGCGCGATCGCACCGCCGAAGATCACCCGTTTTCTGCCGGACCGGTCGCCCAGCATCCCGGCCAGCGGGATGAACACGCTGTAGGCCAGCAGGGCCAGACTGTTCGACGCGAGCGACGTCGTTGCGTTCAAATGGATAACGCTCTGCAGGTAAGTGGTGAAGTAGCTGGAGACGGTATAGAAGGCGACGGCGTTGAGCGAGGCGATCCCGACCAGTACCAGCATTTCGCGCCGGTAGCCGATTAGCACCTCCCTCAGCGGCGCGTGCGCGACCTTCTTGGTCCTCTCCAGTGACCGGAACACCGGGGTGTCGTCTAGCCGCATCCGCAGGAACAGCCCGACCAGCGCGAAGGGTGCCGCGACGAGGAAGGGCACTCGCCAGCCCCAGCCCGCGTAGGCAGCGTCACCCATCCACGTGTTGAGGACGAGGATCAGCAGCGCGGCCACCGCGAAGGGAATGGTCTGTGTGCTGTTCGATAGGCCGCTCCAGGTCCCACGCCTATCGCGCGGCGCGTACTCACTGAGGAACGTCGCGCCGCCGGAGGACTCGCCGCCGGCCGAGAAACCCTGGCACAGCCGCAACACCGTCAGCAGGATCGGCGCCGCGATACCAATTTCGTGGTAGGTGGGTAGCACTCCCATGAGGGTCGTGCTGGCGCCCATCAGCGTGAGGATCACGACCAACGTGTTGCGCCTGCCGATCCGGTCGCCAAGGCGGCCGAAGAAGAGGCCACCCGCGGGCCGGGTGACGAAGGTCAGCCCGAAGACCGCCAAGGTGCCCAGCAGTGCGGCGGCGTCGTTGCCCTGCGGGAAGAAGAGCTTGGCGATCACTGTCGAGGAGTAGGCGTAGATCGCGAAGTCGTACCACTCCACGAAGTTGCCGGCGGACACGCCCGCGAGCGCACGCATCGCCATCCGGCGGCCCTGCGGGGTGTCGAAGGCGGTGTTCGTCGAAGTCGTTGCTGCGTTGGCGTTCATGGCGTCACCACAGCCATCTGCCGGTGTCGGTGAGCTGCCAGGTCTCGCCGCCGCCGTGCGCGGTGCGGGTGATCTCGACGTGGCCGTTGAGCATTCGCGTGGCTGCGCTGTGGAACTCGAAGAACGCCTGCCGGAGCCCCTGCGGGTACGACTCGTCGAACGGGGGGTAGGAGCCCATCTCCAGTCGGTAGGTGTGCTCGTCGACCTTCGTGACGCTGACGTCCCTTCGGGCCGCAGCGAGGAGCCTTTCGTGGAACGTGGTTATGTCTGCCACCGACTTGCCGGAAACACAGGCCGTGGCGGCGAGCTCCGGCGTGAGCTGGACCGCGAGCAGACGGGACGCCGAGGCGACGATCTGGTGGGCGGCGAACTCGCCGTAGGTCCCGTAGAGGGAGTCGACCGTCGCCTGGACGTACCCGGAGGAGAACTTGGGGCGTGCCTTGAGTATTCGTTGCTCCGGCCACCGCACCGGATCGAGCTTCGGCGCGGCAGCGGGATGGAACTCGGGGGTGCGCAGCGCCACCTCGTATCGCATCGTCTGCGATTGGTCGATGTCGTGGTCGTATTCGATGAAGTAGCCTTCGTCGTAGGGGTCGCCCTCCATGGAGAACTTCGTGCCGACGTAGCCGAGTCGCGGGCAGTTCATGTACTTGCCGTTGCGTGGGTGCCACGAGCTGAATACCGTGCGGCGCACCGAGGCGGGCATGGCGATCATCGCGACACCCGCGTACATCCACATCGGCGCTCGGTAGCGGATCCACACCTTCTTGGGCGATTCCTCGACGTACTCCATGTCCAGTCCGCCGATGATGTTGGTGAAGTAGTGGTACTTCGCCGCGGCGACGGCGGGTGGGTCGTCGTGGATACCGAGCTTTCGGAGTCCTTCCGCGTACCGGTCGCCCTGGTGGTTCGTGAGCACTTCGAACCACAACTTGTTGGCGGCTGCCTCGCCCTTCTCCCGGAACGTCATCGCGGTAAGTGCGGAGAACATCCTGCTGAAAAAGGTCGTGGACAGCGCCGAGGAGAACCGGAGTTCCGCCAGCTCGGTGGTCGTCGATTCCTGCGTTAACGTGGTCATCTTTGGCCTTCCTTGGCTCAGTACTCGCATCCGGCGGGCCACGATCTGAGCTGAGCGCGGCCGAGCTTTCCCGACTGTCCGCGCGGCAGCTCGCGGACGAATTCGACGAGCTTCGGGTAACCGAACGCGGAGTGGCCTTTCTTGACGAACCGCTTGATGTTCTCGGCGAGTTCCAGTGACGGTTCATAGCCTGGGCAAAGGACGACGAACGCTTTCACCCGGTGGCCACGTGCCGTGTCCGCAATGCCGATGACGCCCGCCTCGGCCACGGCCGGATGCCGGCTGCAGGCTTCCTCGATCTCGAACGGGCTGATCCGGTAACCGGCCGACTTGATGACGTCGTCCTTGCGGCCGACGTAGAAGACGTAGCCGTCGGGGTCGGCCCATGCGATGTCCTTGGTGTGAAACCAGGTGCCGCCGAAATCCTTGCTGGTCTCCGCAGCACGCCCCCAGTAGCCCAGCGGGTACTGCGGATTGCTGCGGGCACGCAGGCAGATCTCCCCGGACTCACCCGAGGGCACAGGCTGTTCGTCCTCGTCCAGGATCGCGACGTCCCAGCCGGGCACCGGGAGACCCATCGAGCCCTCTTTCCGCGGTATATCGGGAAAGTTCCCGATCATCGGGTACGCCTCGGTCATCCCGTAGTTCTCCAGCACCGGCACGCCGAACTGCTCGGCGAACCAGGCGGACTCCGCTTTCCCGAGCGGTTCGTTCGCCGCGCACACGACCCGGAACTTCTGCGGGAACCGAATACCGGCATCGGGGACCGCGTTCATCATGATCCGCAGCCCGGTCGGGTTGAGGAACACGTTGCTGACGCCCAGCCGGGACAGCACGCCGAGCAGTCCCGCCGCGTCGAATCTGCGGCCGGTGGCGTAGACGACGTTGACCGCCCCGTAGCGCCAAGGGCCCAGGATCTTGTAGACACCCCACGCCCAATCGCCCATCCAGTAGGACAGCTCGCCGTCGCGCAGGTCCTGGCAGTACTCGAACTCGTTGTGGCCGATGAGGCTGCGGTGCGGCGCGAGCACACCCTTGGGGCGGCCGGTGGAGCCGGAGGTGTAGTACAGAAGTGCCGGATCATCGGCCAGCGTGTCCGTCGTGTCCGTGTGCGTGGGGCACGCGCGAACCGCGGCCAGGCCGCGCTCGTCGAGCAACAGAGTCTCAACTACCGCGTCGGTGATGCCTCTGGCGGCGGTCGCCGAGTCGATGACGAGCAACCGGGCGTCCGCGTCCGTGATCCGGTAGCGCAGTGAATCGTCGCTCCACAGGGTCGACATCGGCATCCCGATCGCACCGATCTTCAGCACCCCGAGCAGAGCAGCCGCGCTTTCGGCCGTCGTCGGCGACAACACGCCTACCCGGTCCCCATGACGGACTCCCCGCGCGCTGTAGTAGCTCGCGAACCGTGAGCTGAGATCCTGCAACTCACCCCAGCGCACCCGCCTGTCCGGACCTTCGCCGTCAGTCCAGATCATGGCCAATTTCTCCGGCGGATGTTTGTCGCAGACGTCGCGCGCGACGTTGTACTGCCGCGGAACCACCCATCGATGATTCGCGCGCATCCGGTGATAAGCCGCCAGGTCACTCAAGGAACAATCCTTTCTCTTGAAAGGAAAATCGAGTCGCGCAGCGTCCAGCGCGCGAATTCCGACGTTCCGCTTTGCGGCCGGAATGTCGATTGGTTTCGACCGGAGGTGTCAATCGATGGGAGAACACTAGGGTCGCGATGGCCGCGTAAGCAATGGCAACGAGCCCGAGGTCTTGTTACCGGTACCCCAAGGTTGCCTTGGCCTGGACACGCCCTACCGGGTGCACGCGTCACGCAGCGCTTCGATGCCCTTCGGCAGTAGCGGATTGGAGTTCGTTGAGCGATGCAACGCGAGGATCCGCCGCCCGGGAGCCCACTGCCGCAGCCGCATGCTGTGGACGCCGTCTTGGGAGGTGTATCCCATTTCCGGAACGATCGCCACGCCAGCACCACCCCGCACGAGGCCCTGCACGACGTCGTAGTCGTCGCTGCGGAAAGCGACGGCCGGGATGAATCCGTGTGCCGCGCAGATCCGGCGCAGGCACCTGGCCGAAGCCGTCTCGTCCTGGCTGGAGATCCAGCGGTCATGCTGCAGGTCCTCAAGCCGGAAGTCTTCGGCACCAGCGCGCGGGTGCGAGGCGGGCATCACCAGGAGCAGATCCTCGGTCATAAGCTCGACACCGGTGAGCCCTGATGGCCAATTCTCCGGTACCAATGCGTAGACGTGGACGACGGCGATGTCGATGTGTCCTTCGACGACCCCGGCGAGGAGATGCCTGGTGTTGCCCTCGTCGAGCTCCACATCCGCGTCCGGATACGCGGTGATCACGCTGGCCAGCACCCGCGGGATGATCTTCGAGTTGGCGGTGGGAAAGCTGCCCAGCCGCAGACGACCGTGCGCGCCGTCGGCCAGCCGGGATAGCTGGGCATCGAATTCGTCCAGCCGCATCAGGAGTTCCCTACCCTGAGCAGCGAGGTACCGGGCGGCGGTGGTCGCGCGGATGGCGTGCGCCTCCCGCTCGAACAACGTCACCCCCGCGGCCCGCTCCAGGCCGGCGATCTGCTGCGAGACCGCCGACGCGGTGTAGCCGAGACGTCTTCCAGCCGCGGCGAAGGAACCTTCCCTGACGACTTCGCACAAAGCGCACAGCTGCGTGATGTTGACCATTCACCGCATGTTACCGGCGAACTGCCAAGAAATTCGTTCATGGCAATGGTATTTCGCCGTTCTGCAACGCCGTCGCCGATCGCGGGGTTTCCCGGCGGGAATTCTGCACTGCGGGAATTTTTGAATCGCCGGAAAGTCCGCGCATGTTTTCGCGGTGCCGGAGCGAGGGCGCCGTCTTGATCATGAGCCTCCGCATTACCACGGAGGTTATGGCCCGGTCCTCAGCGCGGCATCGGTCTCGGCCGAGGCCGCTACGCGTCGCCGTTCGATTGGCGAGGTCTCGCGCAGCGCATCTCGGCCGGCGGGTGCGCTCTGGCACGATCAGGATGCAGGCCCCGGAGATCCGACTGTTCAGCAGCTGCGGGCCTTTCGGCGGTCGCCCAGGACCTGCAGCACTTCGGGCGCGCGGCCCGCCGATTACAGACGACGCAGCCCCCGGTGACTCGGCACGTGCGGGCGCTGGAAAAGGTGATCGGCATTCGGCTGCTGAAACGGAGTTCTCACCGGGTCGAGCTGACCCCGGCGGGGGAAGTATTGCGCGCGGAGCTCGCGGTGGTGCTCGGTCGACTGGACCGCGCTCTTGCGAGGGTGTTCCCTCCGGGATCGAATTGGCGGAACTGTCCGACGAGCCGTTCCTGGCCTTCGAACCGTCCATCGGCCCAGGCCTGTCGCTGCGATGCGCAGCGGCTGCGCCACCGCCGGTTTCGCCCCGATCACCACCCGCCAAGCACGAAGCACACCGATGTCGCTGACCTGGGTGGCCGCGGGCAAGGGAGTTGCCTTGGTGTCCGGGGAGAACGTCGCGTTCGCTGGGATGTGGCGCCTGACCACAGCGGCGAGCCGAGCACAAATTCTGCTTGCCCTGCCTCGCAAGAGACGAGGCCTGGCGACCTGGCGGACTCCAGATCCGCGGCCCCAGGATGGATCTCACCATCCTGATCCTTGGAGCGACGAACTTGCTGAACGATACCTTCGATCTCATCGACGAGTGGGGTCCCGAGAAGGTCGTGTGCGTCTCCGACCGGCGTACGGGCATGAAAGGCGTCCTGGTCATCGACAACTCGGCCCGCGGCATGGGCAAGGGCGGCACCCGGATGAGTGCGGCGCTTTCCATCCGCGAGGTTGCCCGGCTGGCGCGCACGATGACGTGGAAGTGGGCGGCGGTGGACCTGTTCCACGGCGGCGCAAAGGCCGGCGTCCTCGGCGACCCGAACAGCCCCGGCAAGGAGGGAATCCTGCGGGCTTTCGCCCGGGCACTCAAGAACGAGGTCCCGAACGAGTACGTCTTCGGGCTCGACATGGGACTTACCGAGAGGGACGCCGCGATCCTCGCTGACGAGCTCGGCGACATCGGTGCCGCGGTCGGGATGCCCCGTGCCCTGGGAGGGCTTCCGTACGACGAACTCGGTGTCACCGGCTTCGGCGTGGCCGAGGCCGTCGACGCCGCTGGCCAGGCCATCGGGTTGCCGCTGGCAGGCGCCCGGGTGGCTGTCCAGGGCTTCGGGGCAGTCGGGTTCGCCGCTGTCGAGCGGCTGGTCGAGCTCGGCGCGGCCATCGTTGCGGTGGCCACGGCGCAGGGTGCCGTCCTCGCCCCGGAGGGCCTCGACTGCGCCCGGCTGCTCAGCCTCAGGGAGGAGCACGGTGACGCCTGCGTCCAGCACTACGGGACCCCGGTCGAGGCTGCCGAGGCGGTGCTCACCGTGGACGCCGACATCCTCGTCCCGGCCGCCCTCGAGGACGTGATCGACAAGGACCTGGCCATCAAGACGGGGGTGAAGCTCATTGTGGAGGGCGCCAACCTGCCGATCACGCCGGCGGCCCGTGAGGTGCTGCACGCTCGGGGCGTACCGGTGGTCCCCGACTTCATCGCCAATGCAGGCGGGATCGTCGCCGCTGCCCACTCGATGGATGCGAGGTACTCCCCGTTCACTGTCGACCCGTCTGCGGTCTTCCCCATGATCTCGACCAAGATCCGCGCCAACGTGGTGACCGTCCTCGAGGAGTCACGGCGTCGGCAGGTCACCTCGCACGCGGCGGCCCAGACGCTGGCTCAGGAGCGTGTACGAGCGGCCATGCGACTGCGTGGCCGACTTCCGGAGGAGAAGTGATGACCTTCGTCAACTCGACCACCCTGCGAGCCCGGTTCGCAGCCCGGCTCTCCGCCCTCTACGGCGCCGAGGTGCCGGCCTATAAGACGCTGCTCGAGGTCGCCCACGAGGTGAACGGGCGCGTCCTGGAGCGGGACGGTACCGATGCCGAGCGGCTGGGCTCGATCGCTCGGGTGACTGCGGAGCGCCACGGCGCCATCCGGGTCGGGAGCGCGACTGAGCTCGCCCAGTTGGCCAGCATCTTCGGCGCCCTCGGAATGAGACCCACCGGCTTCTACGACCTGCGTGACGCCCACCCCCAGCCCATCCCGGTGATCTCCACCGCGTTCCGGCCCATCGAGCGGGAAGAGCTGGCCGCGAATCCCTTCCGGGTCTTCACCAGCATGCTGGTGCCGGAGGACCGGCGCTTCTTCGACGCCGATCTCGAGCGGCGGCTGAAGGAGTTCATTGCCTGTCGCCGGCTCTTCGCTCCCGAGCTGCTGGAGCTGGCCGACCAGGCCGAGGCCGACGCCGGCATGGATGAGGCCGAAGCCGAACGCTTTCTCGACCTTGCCACCAGCTCCTTCGCGCTCTCCGACCAGCCGGTGGACCGCACCTGGTACGACGAGCTGGAACGGGTCTCCGGAGTCGCCGCGGACATCGGCGGGGTCACTTCCACGCACATCAACCACCTCACCCCGCGGGTGCTCGACATCGACGACCTCTACGTCAGCATGGAGGCTCGCGGGATTGAGATGATCGACAAGATCCAGGGGCCGCCCCGCTGGGACGGTCCGGACGTTCTGCTCCGTCAGACCTCCTTCCGGGCACTCGCGGAGCCACGCAAGTACCGGGAGGCCGACGGCTCGGTCGTCGCGGGCACGATGCGGGTGCGGTTCGGTGAAGTTGAGGCCCGCGGGATCGCGCTCACGCGGGCCGGTCGGGACCTCTACGACGCCGCCATGGCCGACCAGGAGCACTGGGCCGACCACATGCCGGACAGTGAGCGAGAGCTGCACGATCGGGGACTGGCGTACTTCACCTATCGAGTCACCGACGATCGCCCCGCCGTGCCGCCGCCCGCGGACGCGACCCCGGTCGAGCTCGTCGCCGGTGGATGGCTGGCGCCTGACCCGATCGTCTACGAGGACTTCCTCCCGCGCTCCGCGGCGAGGATCTTCGCCTCCAACCTGTCCCGCAGCGGCAGCATGGACTCCGCCCAAGGCGGCGCCGAACGTGACATCGCCTGGATGTCGGAACAGATCGGTCGCCCGGTCAACGTCCCGGAGGACCTGTACGCCGCCGAGAGCCGGACCTCGTTGAGGGCCGCCCTGGAGTTACTCGGCGGATGACACCGAGCCGGTCGCCCCGGGGAGGCAAGACCGGCCAGCGGTGGTCAGCAGGGGGTCACGGGTTCGTCAGCTCACCGGGCACGAGCACGACTTGCTCGGTGTGACTGGGTGACCCGAGTGCCGCTGTCGCGCTGCCTAGCGCGGCGAGCACGCCCTTCCAGGCGCCGTCCGGAAGCGCGCGGGAGCGCAGCGCCAACACCTCCCGGTAGGCGTGCTCGCCGTCTACCCGCAGACAGCGGACACCGTCGGTCTGCCGGAGACCGAGCTCCGGCACGACCGCGATACCCAGCCCGACACCGACCAGGCCGTGGATCACGCCGTAATTGTTGCTGCGGTGCGCGATGGCGGGGTCGAAGTCCGCTCGGGCACAGAGCCTGCGCAAAGCCGAGGCTCCGGCCGTGCCGACTCGGGAGGTGATCCATGAGTCGTCACGGAGATCTTCGAGCCTGATCGTCTCGCCGCTTTCGAGCCGCGGATGGGTATCGGGCAGGAGCAGGTAGAGCCCTTCGTGGATCAGCAGCTCGGTGTCGAACTCCCTGGGAAGGCGGTGGGGCACCGTGCCGTACCTGTATATGACAGCGACGTCGAGCTCGCGTGCCTCCAACAGGTCGAACAGCTCAACTGGCTCACCCTCGTCGAGGTGCACCGCCACGCCAGGATGGGTGTGGCGGAAACGGGAGAGCGCAGCGGGGAGCAGCCGCTCGGCGGCGGTGGGGAAGCACCCGACGCGGATCTGTCCGATGACGCCACTCTGGCGCAGGACGATGTTGTCCTCGAGCGTACGCAGCTGGCCGAGCACCTGGTTGGCTTGCTCAGCCACGAAAACCGCCATGGCGGTTGGGCTGACTCCGTGCGCCCCGCGCTCGAAAAGCTGGGTTCGAGTGGCGCGCTCCAGCGCGGAGATCTGCTGCGAGACGGCCGACCCGGTGTAACCAAGCTCCCTCGCGGCGTCCGCGAACGAGCCTGTACGCAGGACTGTCTGCAGCGTTTGCAGCTGAAGGGGATTGAGCATGAGAAAACCTAAGCACATCCGTCAGCGCAGATCGCCGATCACAGCATATCCCCTTGTGAACCCAGGGTAAGCAATGCTTAAGGGAGCCTCACGATCTTTCGTCTGCTAACTCTTCCGAACGTCCGGGCACGACGACAGGATGGTGGCATGAAGCAAACCCGTACTCTGACTGCGTCTGCTGACGTCGTCGTCAACGGGGGCGGTGTCATGGGGGTCAGTACCGTCGGCTATCTCGTCCCTGCCGACAACGGCGGACCTCGCCTCCGCCGAGAAGGACGTGGCACTTATCGGCCGCTCACGGTCGATTCCGGATTGGTCCACATCTGCGGGTTTTCCGGCCATGGCTTGATGATGGTCCCCGCGATCGGAGAGGTCCTCCGTGACCTCTGCCTGGACCGCGAACCAATCGTCGAGGCGAATGCGATGGACACCGAACCGGTTCAGCAGGTTGAGGGCCAGGCCGGAACTCGACATTGCCTGACGCACGCCACCACTTACCGCTGATTCAACGCTACAAGGAGCTGATCCCCACCATGTCCCGTACCGGCATCCCCACCGCCGAGGTCCTGGGAGCCCAGGCCCTGCGGGCCGCGAAAGCCTGCGGCGTCGACACCGCCACGATCACGGGTGACCAGGCCCATCGTTCACCCGTCAATGGAGGCGACCTCGGCGGCGTCGGTTGGTGCGAGACCTCTGCGGTGGGCGACGCGGTGGCCCGTGCCCACGCCGCCTACCTCGAGTGGCGCAAGGTCCCGGCCCCGGCACGCGGCGCTGTCATCAAGCGATTCGGAGAGCTGCTGACCGAGCACAAGTCTGACCTGGCCACCCTCGTCAGCCTCGAGGTAGGCAAGATCACCTCCGAGGCGCTCGGGGAGGTCCAGGAGATGATCGACATCTGCGACTTCGCCCTCGGCCTCTCGCGCCAGCTCTACGGCCGCACCTCAGTGTCGGAGCGGCCCGGTCACCGGCTGATGGAGACCTGGCACCCGATCGGCGTGGTCGGCGTGATCAGCGCGTTCAACTTCCCAGTCGCGGTCTGGTCCTGGAACACCGCGATCGCCCTGGTCTGCGGCGACACCGTGATCTGGAAGCCGTCCGAGCAGGCGCCGCTTTGCGCATGGGCCTCCGCCGCGCTGCTCGATCGGGCGCTGAAGGAATGCGGTGCTCCCGCCGATGTCTCGCAGGTCGTCGTCGGTGGCCCCGAGATCGGCGAGGCGCTCGTCGACCATCCTGGTGTGGCCCTGGTTAGCGCCACCGGTTCCACCCGGATGGGCAAGGCGGTCGGCCCACGGGTCGCCAACAGGTTCGGGCGTTCGTTGCTCGAGCTTGGCGGCAACAACGCTGCCATCGTGGCGCCGTCGGCCGACCTCGACCTGACACTGCGCGGTGTCGTCTTCGCCGCCGCCGGTACCGCCGGCCAGCGCTGCACCACCATGCGCCGCGTCATCGCGCACACCTCGGTGGCACAGGAACTCACCGAGCGGCTGGTTGAGGCGTATGGTCGGCTGCCGATCGGCAACCCGATGGCCGACGGCACCCTGGTCGGCCCCCTCGTCCACGGGCAGGCGTACGACGCCATGGCTGCGGCGCTGAGGCAGGCGGAGACCGAGGGAGGTAAGACCGTGGCCGGAGGAGAGCGGGTCCTCACCGATGTCGCACCTGACGCGTACTACGTCAAGCCAGCGATCGTCACTATGCCGGGCCAGACCAGCATCGTGCGGGCCGAGACTTTCGCGCCGCTGCTTTACGTCATGACCTACGACGACATCCAGGAGGCGATCACCCTCAACAACGACGTCCCGCAGGGCCTGTCGTCCTCGATCTTCACCCGCGACCAGGCCGAGGCCGAGCTCTTCGTCTCCGCCGAGGGGTCCGACTGCGGCATCGTCAACGTCAACATCGGCACCTCCGGAGCGGAGATCGGTGGTGCGTTCGGAGGGGAGAAGGAGACCGGCGGTGGCCGCGAGTCCGGCTCCGACGCCTGGCGGGCCTACATGCGCCGGGCCACCAACACGATCAACTACTCCGGCGAGCTGCCGCTGGCCCAAGGGGTCGACTTCTCGGTTTGATCCAGGGACGGTCGGCTTCGTGGGGACTGACACCGCCGGCCGCCATGGCCCGGGCATGGCGGGCAGCGCACGCGCGACGAGGTTTCGCTGGGGCGTTTAAACCACGGGCCACCGCAGAAGTGCCGGGCTCCTGGTGGGCAACTGCTCGCGGGATTACCGGTCGCGCTTCCTGGATGGCGTGAATGGATGACGATCGGGCAGTACCGCCCGTGGGAGGACGAATGAGTCAGGCACCGGTCGACACGGCGCGCAATGTCGCCGCGGAGCTGCGCCGGCGGGGCGTCGAGCAGGTCGACGACTCCACGCTCGGCCGGGCGCTGTACTCCTCCGACGCCAGCCTGTACCGGGTCATCCCACAGGTCGTCGTCCGCGCCCAGCACACCAGCGAGCTCCACGCGGTCCACGAGGTCTCCCGTGAGCTCGGCGTGCCGCTGACGATGCGCGGTGCCGGGACCTCGATCGCGGGCAACGCGATCGGCCCCGGAATCGTGGTCGACACACGTGACCTGCGCCGGATCCACGTCGATCCGGAGTCCCGGAACGCCACCGTCGGCCCCGGGGTCGTCCACGCCGATCTGCAGCGTGCGGCTGCGCCGTACGGCCTCCGCTTCGGTCCGGACCCTTCCACCCACTCTCGCTGCACCATCGGCGGGATGATCGGCAACAACGCCTGCGGCTCGCGCGCGCTGGGCTACGGACGCACCGCCGACAACGTCCAGGCGCTCACGGTGCTCTTCGGCAACGGCGAGACCGGGAGCTTCGCCGCCGGTGATTTCGAGACACGCCTTCGGCCTTCATCGACCACCGCCAGCCGGCTGGCGGCGCTGGCCGACAACCACCTCGCCCACATCCGGACCACCTTTGGCCGGTTCGGGCGCCAGGTGAGCGGCTACAGCCTCGAGCACCTGCTGCCCGAGAACGGCCGCCGGGTCGAGCGCTTCCTGGTGGGCAGCGAAGGCACGCTGGGCACCGTCCTGGAGGCGACCGTACGCCTGGTGGAGGACGAGCCGGGCCGGCTGCTCCTGGTGCTGGGCTATGCCTCGATGCTCGAGGCCGCCGACGCGGTCCCGGCCCTGCTGGCTGCGGCACCTGGCAGGCTGATCGCGTGCGAGGGCATGGACGCGCGCATCGTCGAGCTGGTCCGGGCTCAGGGCAAGCCGATCCCGGAGCTCCCGCGCGGTGGTGGCTGGCTGTTCGCCGAGGTCGCCGGGGCGGACGCACCGGCGCTCGCCGAGTCGCTGCGGCGCGCTGGTGGGGCGCTCGACACCCGAGTGGTGGCCGACGCGGCCGAGGCCGCGGCGCTGTGGCGGATCCGCGAGGACGGCGCCGGCCTGGCGGGCCGCTCGCTGCCGACCCCGGCGTACTCGGGTTGGGAGGACTCCGCGGTCCCGCCGGCGAACCTCGGCGCCTGGCTGCGCGACTTCGACGAGCTCCTGCGCGGCCACGGGCTGCGGGGCTACCCGTACGGCCACTTCGGTGACGGCTGCATCCACTGCCGCATCGACTTCCCGTTCGCATCCGGCGACCCGGGCAGCGCCCAGGTGTTCCGCGACTTCATGGCGGCGTGCGCGGTGAAACTTAGCGAGTACGGCGGCTCGCTGTCCGGTGAGCACGGCGACGGCCGGGTCCGCTCCGAGCTGCTTTCGATCATGTACGACGCCGACTCGCTCGCGCTGTTTCGGGCTGCAAAGGAGATCTGCGACCCGGAAAACCTGATGAACCCGGGCAACATCGTCGAGCCCGCGGCGATCACCGACGACCTGCGTCCGGTCCGGCCGGTCACGTTGCCCCGGCGGCGTGGCCTCAACCTGATCCACGACGACGGTGACCTCGGCGCAGCGGTCCACCGCTGCACGGGCGTCGGCAAGTGCGTCGCCCCGAAGACCGGCGGCGTCATGTGCCCCTCCTACCTCGCTACCCGGCAGGAGAAAGACTCCACCCGCGGTCGCGCACGGGTGCTGCAGGAGGCCCTCGACGGCGGGCTGGTCGACGGGCTTGGCGACGAGGCAGTGGCGGAGGCGCTCGACCTCTGCCTGGCGTGCAAGGGCTGCTCGACCGACTGCCCGAGCGGCGTCGACATGGCGACGTACAAATCGGAGGCGCTCTACCAGAAGCACGACGCCCCTGGCGGGGGAAAGCAGCGTCGGCCGCGCTCCCACTTCGTCCTTGGCAAGCTGCCGATGTGGGCGCGGCTCGTGGGTCCGATGGCGCCGCTGGCCAACGCGTTGATGAGGTGGAAGCCGATCGCGAAGCTCGCCAAGAACGCCGCCGGCATCGATCAGCGTCGCTCGATCCCGACGTTGGCGAAGAAGGCCCTCAAGAGCTCCGCGAAAACGGCGACGTTGTCCTCCCGGCGTAGGTCGGTCGCACCTGAAGCCGCCCCCGACGTGTGGATCTGGGCGGACTCGTTCACCGACCACTTCTTCGCGCAGTCCGGCCACAGCGCGATCCGCTTCCTCGAGGCGCACGGCCTGACCGTGCACGTGATCGGTGACAAGGCCTGCTGCGGCCTCACCTGGATCACCACCGGCCAGCTAGATCAGGCTCGGCGAATCATGGACCGCACCGTGCGTACGCTCGCCCGCTACGTCGCCAGCGGTGTGCCGGTGCTCGGCCTGGAGCCGTCCTGCACGGCCACGCTGCGCTCGGACTCGCTGGAGCTCGGCGACCCGTCAGTGGCGAAGCCCGTGGCTGAGGGGCTGCTCACCTTCGCCGAGCTGGTGACGAAGCTGGACCTCCCGCTGCCCGACCTGAGCGGGGTCGACGTCGTCGCCCAGCCGCACTGCCACCAGCACGCGGTGCTCGGGTGGACCGCCGACGAGGCGCTGCTGACGAAGGCCGGCGCCAAGGTCACGAGGGTGCCGGGCTGCTGCGGCCTGGCCGGGAACTTCGGCGTCGAGCAGGGCCACTACGAGGTCTCGGTGGCAGTCGCGGAGACGCACCTGCTGCCGACCGTCCGAGCCAACCCCGACGCCGTCGTGCTCGCGGATGGGATGTCCTGCCGGGTCCAGGTCGACGACCTCGCTGGCGTGCCCACCATGCACCTGGCGGAGCTGTTCGCCTCCCGCGTGTGATGGCGAACGTCGTGTCCGGCGCGGTCGCCGCGTGCCGTCGGCCGTCAGATCAGCTCGTCCTCGCCGCAGTCGTCGGGCCTGAGGGCGTCACGGATGCGAACGACCGGGCTGAGGTGGGGCGGGGAGGCAACCGGCGGCGAGGTGAAGACCGTCCTCGATCTCAGGCACGACGAGCGGGCAGGCACTGCCGGTAGGACACCGCTGGTGCGGTTATTGCGGTAGGTCACGCTCTCGTTGATCACCTCGGGCACAGGCAGCGAGCCCGAGGCCAAGTACGGGTACCAGAGCGTCAGTCCCACAGGGCGTCATGGTTGATCTCCGCGATTGTGCGCAGACCGCTCAGGGCCATAGCCATCTCCAGCTCCACCCGGAGCCGGGTGACCACCTGCCGTACGCCCTCCGCCCCTGCGACGGAGAGGCCCCACAGGTAGGGGCGGCCGATCAGCACCGCGTCGGCACCGAGGGCAAGGGCCTTGAGGACGTCGCCGCCGGACCGGATGCCACCGTCGACGAGCACCGGCACCCGGCCATCGACCCGGCGGGCGACCCTCGGGAGGGCATCGGCGGTGGCCGGCAACGAGTCGAGGTTGCGCCCTCCGTGGTTGGACACGATGACCCCGGCCACACCAGCAGCGATCGCCCGCTCGGCGTCGTCGGGCCGCAGGATGCCTTTCACCATCAGCGGGAGGCCCAGCTCCGTGCACAGCGCGGTGAGTCGCTCCCACGTCATCGCGGCATCGAGCGCCGGGCGGTAGATCATCTCGGGGTCGGTTACGGGCACGAGGCCGCCCGGCAGGTTCTTCAAGACGCCGAACTCGAGGCCGTCGGGAAGCGTGACACCGTCCCATCCCTGGCCGGTGCGCATCCCCGCGACCGGGGTGTCCAAGGTGATGACCAGTGCTTCCGCGCCGAGCGCGGTGGCTTCGTCGAGCACCGCGGCCATGTACCGCGCGTCTGGGGCAGGGTTGATCTGATGCCACCACGGCCCGGTGGCGGCGGCCGCGATGTCGCCTAGCGGCGTGGTGGTGTAGGAGCTGGCCACATACGTCGCCCCGGCCATCCCGGCACCGAGTACGCTCGCTTCCTCCCCGTCGGGGTGCACCAGCCGGTGGCTACCCGTCGGACCGAGCAGGATCGGATGCGGCAAGCGGCGACCGAGCAGCTCGGTCCTGAGGTCGATGCTGCGGACGTCCACGCCGACGCGAGGCGCGATGGTGAGACCGGCCCAGCGCTGCTCGTTGCAGGACGCGGTCTTACCCGAGCCGGCGGCCGACATGACGTAGCGGTGAGCCATCGCCGACATGTGTTGCCCAGCCAGGCGGGCGAACTCCTCCAAGGTCGGGATCGCCGTGGTCGGCGGCCCCGGGGCCGCC
>NZ_JBSFLZ010000059.1:955-38004 GCF_053599315.1 Saccharopolyspora sp. NPDC000995 | reverse complement strand
CTCCTCAGCGCCAAGTCTTGAAGGTCAGGAGGTCGCGCCCCACAGCGAGCGGGCGCGATCGATCGTTAAAAGGTATTCGCGGTAGCCGCGCTCGTAGAACTCCACGGCGCTGGGGTGCGGCACCACGATGCGCCGCGCCGCAGCCCACTTCTCGCGGTCCACCGGCTCGCCGAGCGAGTCCCATGCGGTCATCGCCGCACCTCGTGCGCCGACGCCCTCCTCGTAAGGCACGTGCAGTGGCCGGCCCAGCACGTCGGCGAAGATCTGGCTCCACGCCGCCGATCGCGCACCGCCGCCGCACGCCGAGACCTCACCGGTCAGGCCCGCGGTTTCCAGGTTGTGCCGCGCCGCGTAGGCCACCGCCTCGCACATCGCCCGCACCAGATCGGCCTGCGTGGTGTCCAGCGAAAGCCCGGTGAACTGGCCGCGTGCGTGCGGTTCGACGAACGGCGCACGCTCGCCGGAGCTGGACAGGAACGACAGCGCCGACACCCCGCCGGCACCGGGTTTGCTGTTGCCCAGCAACGTTTCCAGCTCGTCCACGCCGGCTCCGACCATGCTCAGCACCCAGTCCAGGTTGGCGGTGCCGACCATCGCGGGCATCACCCGCAGGTACCGCTCCGGCAGCGGCGTCGCCAGCCACATGCCCGCGACCTCGCCGTCCGGGTCGATGGCGACCTCGTCTCGCATCACCTGGCAGCCCAGGGTCGTGCCGATCACCAGGCTGCCGTCGCCGACGTTGCTGACGCCGGAGCCGAACGCGCAGGCGGGCAGGTCGAACGGGCCAGCCGACACCGGCAGACCGGCGGGCAGCCCCAGCTCCCTGGCGCTCTTGCTGCCCAGCGCGAACAGCTTGTTCGGCGGGGCCGGTTCGGCCAGCAGCCTTCGGTAATCGGCGACGCCGCAGGCCTGCAGCGCTTCCTGCGCGTAGCTGCGGCTCGGCACGTCCAGGAACGGCAGCGACGCGTCGGAGGCGTCGACCGTGATCTCGCCGGTGAAGCGCTGCACGATCGCGTCGACGCAGTACCCGGCGACCGCGGCGCGCTCCAGTCGCTGCGGGGAGTGCTCGGCCAGGTGCGCCAGCAGCGGGCCGGCCGAACCGGGGAACATCCCCGACCCGGTGAGTCCGAAGACCCGCCGCTGCACACCGGATTCCTCCCAGCGGTCCAGCACGTCCGCGGCGCGCGCGTCCAGCCACGAGATGGCCGGGCCGACCTGCTGGCCCTGGTGGTCGCGCAGCCACAGCCCGTCGCCCTGGCCGGTGATGGCCAGGGCCTCGATCGGCTCGCTGGCCTGCTCGGCCGCGGCGGCGACCTCACGCACCACCTGGATCACCGAGGCGATGACCTCTTCGAGGTCCTGCTCGACCCGCCCGCCCGGCAGCCGGTTCAACGTGCTGCGCTTGCTGTGCGTGACCAGCGCCGTGCCGTCGCGGTTGAGCAGCGACGCCTTGGTCACCGACGTGCCGACGTCGACCCCGACGATCATGCCCACAGGCCTTCGAACTTGGCCAGCACGTCCGGGTTGGCGACGAACCGGGGGCGCTCGCCGCCCAGGAACCGGGCGACCTCGCCGGCGACGATGTCGGCGGCGCGGTGCGCGGTCTGGCGGGTCGCCCCGGCCAGGTGTGGGGTGGTGATGACGTTGGGCGCGTCGAACAGCGGCCAGTCGCGCGGCGGCGGCTCGATGTCGTAGACATCCACCGCCAGCGCGCCGAGGTGGCCGGCCTTCAGCAGCTCCGGCAGCGGCGCGTAGTCGAGCAGCCCGCCCCGGGCGGAGTTGATCAGAACCGCGCCTTCCGGTAACAGCTTGAGGTTGTCGGCGTTGAGCAAGTTCTTGGTTTCCGGGGTCAGCCGCGCGTGCAGGCTGACGATCGAGCTGCGGCTCAGCAGCGCCTCCAGCTCGACGAGCTCGACGCCGTCGAGAACGGCGTCCTCGGCCCGCACGAACGGGTCGGACACCAGCACGTGCGCGCCGAAGGCCTTCAGGACCCGTGCCACGATCTTGCCGATCGCGCCGTAGCCGACTAGGCCGACGGTTGAGCCCTCCAGCTCGATGCCGGCGTTCTCGTAGGCGTAGTAGTCGCCGCGCCAGTTGCCGGCCTTGAGCTCGGCATCCGAGCCGGGGATGCGGCGCAGCGCGGCGAGGATCAGCCCGACGGCGAACTCGGCGGCCGCGGCGGCGTTGCGGCCAGGCGCGTAGCTGACGATCACGCCGTTGCCGGTGGCCGCCTCGAGGTCCACGTTCACCGGACCCCCGCGGCAGACGCCGACGAACTGCAGCTGCGGGCTGTTGGCCAGCACGTCCGCGGTGAACGGAGCCATCTGGGTGGCGACGATCTCCACGCCGCCGAGCGCGTCGAGCAACTGCTGCTCGGTGCCGCTGGCTTCCTGAACGTTTCCAACCGGCCCGAATGGCTCGACGGGCCACGTCAGCTTCAGGGTGTTGAACCGCAGGTCGTGCGAACCGGCGCTGCGGCGCAGGGCGTCGACGAACACCTCGGGCGCGACGAAGTGGTCACCTGCGGCCAGAACACTGGTCATTAGGACTCCTTTGTCTTCCGTGCGTGCGGCGGGCTGGATGCCGGGTGCTCAGCTGCCGACCGGCTCGGGCAACCCGCTCACCAGGCGAGACCGGACCTCGTCCAGATCGGTGGCGATGTAGCTTGCCTTGGCCAGGGCGTCCTCGGCCGGCGGGTAGCCGGAGTTCGGGATGGCCACCACAGTCATCCCCGCCGCAGCCGCCGCGCGCAACCCGTTGCTGGAGTCCTCGACCGCCAGGCAGTGCCGCGGGTCCTGGCCGAGCATGCGGGCGGCCGCCAGGTACACGTCGGGGCTCGGCTTTCCCTTGAGCACCTCGGCGCTGGAGACGGTAGCCAAGAAATGCTTGGCCAGTCCGTGGCGATCAAGGACCGCGTCGATCAGGCGCCGCGGCGCGGACGAGGCGAGCGCGATCGGGGCGCGCGCGGTGACCTCGGTGACCATCTTCTCGGCGCCGGGCAGCAGCTCGATCTCACCGCCGTCGAGCGCGGCGATCATGTCGTCGACCACGACCCGCTCGGTCTCCGCCGCGGAGTCGCTGGTGGCGCTGAAATCGGCGAGGAATGCCGACCACTCGGGAGCGCTCATGCCCTGGACCTGCCGGGTCTGCTCCATGGTCCAGGTCTTGCCGTGGGCGGCGGCGAACTTGGCCCACATCCGCTCCCACAGGTGCTCGCTCTCGACCAGGACGCCGTCCATGTCGAACACGACCGCGCGGTGGGTGCCGTTCGGCCCTTCGGACTGGGTCATCTTTACCTCCCGCCGATTACTGACACGGATCAAATTAACATAAGATACGTTAAATGTCACTATTGGAGTGGTACTTCAGTTGGTGCCCGGTGTCCCGCGACGCGTGCCGCGCGCCACCGGGCAAGATGGCCGCATGGCGTCCGCACCGAAGAAGCAGTCCGCCCGGCTCCTGCGACAGCAGAAGATCATCGATCACGTGGTCACGCAGGGGTTCGCCAGCGCCGCGGAACTGTCCGAGCTGACCGGCGTCAGCCTGATGACGGTGCACCGCGACCTCGACGACCTGGTCACCCGGGGCCTCCTGCGCAAGTACCACGGCGGAGTCTCCGCCCAGCCGTCCACGGTGTTCGAGAGCAGCTCGGACTTCCGGCTGCACACCCACACCGCCGAGAAGGATGCGCTGGCCAAGGACGCCCTGCAGTTCATCAACCCGGGTATGTCGGTAATGCTGGACGACTCGACCACCGCGCTCGCGCTGGCCAGACTGCTGCCCGAGGTCGGCCCGCTGACCGTGGTCAGCAACTACCGGCAGGTACAGGAGGCGCTGCGCGACGTGCCGGACATCCGGCTGATCGGCCTTGGCGGCGAGTACTCCCGGACCCACGACTCCTACCTGGGCCTGCCCTGCCAGGAGATGATCAGCACCTTCTCGGTGGACATCGTGTTCCTGTCCACCTCGGCGATGAACGCGCGGCTGACCTACCACCAGGAGCAGGAGATCGTGCTGGTCAAGCGGGCGATGCTGGACAGCGCGACGACCAAGGTGCTGATGATGGACGCCAGCAAGGTGGCCCGCTCGGCACTGCACCAGTTCGCCCCGGTGCGCGCCTTCGACCACGTGCTGCTGGCGGGCGGGTTGGACGCGGCGCTGGTCGAGGAGATGCGCGAGCAGACCGACGTCCGCGTGTCCCCGATGGGCTAGCCCCAGGAGCAGCGGCATCGGACGGCCTACTTCATTGTTGATCTTCACATCAGGTTGCGGATTATTAACACCTTGCGCGTTAAACTGAACAAGGTGCATGATAGCCAGCACCCGTCGACCGGGGGTGCGCCATAGCCGCGCACACCGGGAAGTTCCGATCCCTTGGAGACAGTGATGTCCCAACAGACCTCTGCGGATGCCGAGCCGTTGCGGCCGGCCAGCACACTCGACCGCATCGGTATCCCCAGGCAGCTGTTCTGGGGCTTCATCGCCGTCCTGATCTTCATGATCGGCGACGGCGTGGAGACCACCTTCCTCTCGGACTACCTGCAGCAACCCGACGGCGGCGGACTGCGCGGCGCGACGGCGGCGTTCGCCACGGTCACCCTCTACGGCGTCGCGGCCATGATCGCCGCGTGGTTCTCCGGGACGCTCTCCTCGATCTGGGGCCCGCGCCGGGTCATGTGGCTCGGTGGCGCCTGGTGGGTGGTTTTCGAGGCGCTGTTCCTGTTCGTGGCGCTGCCCTCGCACAATGCGACGCTCATCGTGGCCACCTACGGCATCCGCGGCTTCGCCTACCCGCTGTTCGCGTTCGCGTTCCTGGTGTGGGCGCAGATCGCCAGCCCAACCAAGATGCGCGGTTCGGTCGCCGGGTGGTTCTGGTTCGCCTTCACCGGTGGTCTGCCGACCCTGGGCGCGGCGATGGCCGCAGTCTCCATCGGCGTGTTCGGCCTGAGCCAGCACGGCACGCTAGTGCTGTCGCTGGTGGTGGTCACCATCGGTGTGCTCATCGGTAGCTTCGCCGTCCGCGAGGAGCACGGCCTCAAGCCGATCGCCGACCAGACGGTCTCTAACCCGCGCAGCCTCAAGAGGCTGGGCGAGGGCGTGGACATCCTCTGGCGCGACCGCCGCACCCTGGCCGGTGGCCTGATCCGCATCGTCAACACCGCACCGCAGTACGGCTTCTTCGCGATGTTCCCGTTCGTGCTCGGCCCGGCCACCCCGGGCGGCGGCTTCCTGACCGCCCCGCAGCTGGCCACGCTCGCGTCGATCAGCTACGGCGCGAACATAGCCGCGAACCTGTTCTTCGGCGTGTTCGGCGACCGCTTCGGCTGGCGCCGCACGATCACCTGGTTCGGCTGCGTGGGTTGCGCCGTTGCGACTCCGCTTTGGTACTTCACGGCGGTGTCCACCCAGAGCTTCGCGGTGACCGCTACCTTCGGCGTGGTCTACGGCATCCTGCTGGCCGGGTTCGTCCCGCTGTCGGCGCTGATGCCGTCGATGGTCTCACCCAAGGACAAGGGTTCGGCCCTGGCGATCCTGAACTTCGGTGCCGGTGGCGCGGCGTTCGTCGGCCCGGTCGTGGTTACGATCCTGTACCCGCTGGTCGGCGGCGGCGGGGTGGCCATCGCGTTCAGCGCGCTCTACATCCTGGTGGCGTTGCTGAGCCTGAAGGTCAAGGACACCTGCGACCCCGGCGAGCAGAAGCTGACGCAGCGCGCCGCGCAGCACGTCGCGACGGCCCGGTCCTCGGCGTAAGTTCCGCTGCCGCCGCCGTGAGCCCGCGTCCCGAGGACGCGGGCTCACGTGCATCCGGCCGTCGTCTCCGAGCGCGATGAGGTAGCGGCCGTCCGAGGTGAAGGCGGGCCGTCCGACGATCCGGCCGGGCAGGACGGTCATCGTGGTGCCGAGCACCGCGATCCGCCCTTCGCCGTCGCGGACCGCGACGACCGGGATGTCGCCATCCAGCACGGCGAGTGCGGGATCGGTGGTGGCAGTGGTGTCGGAGGTGGCAACAATGGACCATCCCGCGTGTTCGCCGAGCACGACCACACGCCCGGTGGCTGCCTCGCGGTACGCCGCGAACGCCCGGTGGCCGCGGGCCAAGGCAACGGCTCCTGCCGGGCGGTGCGTTTCCGGCGGCGCGACGAGCCGGGCGCCGGCGCCGTCGAGCCGCCAGTGCAGCAACCCTGCCTGCGCGGTGGCGAAGACGTGCGCCTCACCGGTACCGGCCATGAGCAGCGAGACGGCGTTGTCGACTCCGGTACCACCGAGATCCGTCCAACCCGCCTGGTCGGTGAAGCGGATGCTCACCCCGCCGCGATCGTTGCGGGCAGCGACCAGCACTCTCCCGCCTGGCGCCACGACCGCCGCCGGTGGGCCGACTTGGCCGAGCGGCGCTTCGGCCAGCGGGGAACCGAGCCCCTGCCAGTAGTGCCCGCCGTTGAGGAAGATCGCGCCCGTGCGGTCCTGGACCACGAGGGTATCCGGGTCTGCGAACCCCGCCGTACCGTCACGGGGCACGAAACCAGGAGTGTCCATAACGGACTCACGTGATCCGTTTCCCCTCAACAGCTTTCCGCCCTGCACGTAGACGTATGCGGGCTCGCCGTCGCGACCGGTCGTCACCCAGTTCGTATTCCACGGCCAGCGGTGCCGCATGCTTCGCAGCCACGTCGCATAGGGCTCACCCATGCTCACCTCGGCGTCGTGCGCCGCGTATCGCGCGAAAAACAGACGTTTGTCGGCGACGACCTCCGCCGGCAGGTTCTGCAACCCGTCCGCGATGTTGTAGTCGCGGTAGTGGATCAGGTGCGCCGATCCGGCGGACCGCATCGCGAGCTCCGCGAATCGCGCCGTCATCACGTGGTCGGGGTGGTTGTGGTGGGCTCCCCACTGCGGCTGGTACCGGGGGTCCGGTTCGGGGTCCTGGGTCCGCACGATCGTGGGTGCGAACCTCCGGTAGAGCGCTCCCAGCGCGTTGATGACGGACGCCCGGTCGTGAGTGCTGGTCCCCACCAGCGCAGATCCGTCCGGCCGCAGTGCCTCGACTCGCGCCGTTGCGTCGTGCCAGAGCCGGGTCAACGCATGCCTGCCGCCCATAACATGCGGATCGTTGTCATCTGGCAGGTTCAGGAACACCAACCGCACCCTCGGCCGGTCGCGCAAGGTCTGCACCTCGGCTTGACGCCCCCCGGGCAGCGTCAGCCCAGCACGGGCCCAGCCGTCGGGCACCCCGGCCATCGCCGCGAACGCCGCCCTTGCCCCGGCCTGCCGCTGCGCGGCATACCGCCCCGCGGGCCGCACGTCGCTCTCCCCCGCCGTCAGGAACACGGTCGTCACGGTCGCGCCGGAGCGGATCGAGATGGCCAGGTCCGGGTTCATGAATAGAATGTCATCGTCGGGATGCGCCACGACCTGCAGGTGGGAACGCACCTGCGCCGCAGCGGCTGGATCGACGAGCAGAGCGATCAGCAGCAGTGCGATCGCGGCGGCGAATCCTCTCATCGCGTTCGCCTCCCCAGCTGCAGTGGAGCTACGGACAGCGCGAGCGCGAGCAGCGCTCCGGCGCAAGCCAGCAGCAGGTGCAGGGCGAATCCAGGCGGGCTCCAGGACAGTGCGAGCGTGCCGCCGGTCAGACCGGGCGGGAGGCGAACAGTGAGCAGCCCCGCGTCAGTTCCGACGACCGGCACCCGGCGACCGTCCACTGTAGCCTGGTAGCCCGGCCAGGCCAGGCGCGCGAAGACCAGCTCGGCCCGGTCTGCGGTGCGGCCGAACCGCACAGTTTCGTATCGCTGCCCGTGCTGCCGGTCATCGAGCACCTGCACCCCGCGACTTGCGCTAAGCCGCCCTCCCGGCCATGGCAGGACCGTTTCCCGTTTGAGCACAACGACATCCGCATCGCGCCAGGTGACTTGCCAGCCCGCCGGAGCTTCTGAAACCTCGCGGAGTCGGCGTTGCACCACGACGTGGGTGACCTTGAGCCGGTCGACCAGCCCATCCGGCTGCCAGAGCCGGTGGTAGGCCTGCGGGCAGGTCGCCCCGTAATAGCTCAGGCAGAGCCGGGTGTGCAGGGCGTCGTGCCCGATGCCGGTGTAGGAGACCAGGCTCGCGACCCCGGCAGCCGCGTGCATGTTGCCGAACAGCAAGTGCTTCCAAGCGCTTCGCGAGGCGACATCCTCCGGTGGGATCAGATTGCGGTCGGCGATCTGCAACACGGTGCCGCCGTGGAATTCCGCGTAGCGGGAACGGAGTTGCGCGATCGATGTCGGGAAGTTGTAGACGGCGACATCGCGATTCGCCGGAAACCACAACATCTGCAAGGCAAGCACGCAGACCGTGCCGAGGTGCAGCACCGCGGCCATCAACTGCTCGCGGTGCAGGATCAGGACGGCCGCGAGCAGCACGGCGATCACTCCCAGCGACACCAAGTGCTTCGGGGCCAAAGCAGGCCACGCCGCGAACGAGAGATATCCGCCGAGCAACACGGTTCCGGCCGAGCTAGCCAACCGCACCTTGAAGCGATCAGTGCGCAGTCCACTCGAAAGCGACACGGCAAGCAGCACTGCCACCGCCAGGTGGAGCACGACCACATGCCGCAGCGGCCAGCGGAACAGCCACACGTTGGAAGGCCCGAGACACAACAGGAAATAGCAGCCCGCGATCAGCGCGGCGCACCGGCAGCGGCGCCACAACGCCCCGGCGGACCGCCAGTCCAGCCAGGCCAGCAGCGGGACGGCGAACCAGGCGAAGTAGGTGGCCGGCACCGACATCCGGAAAGTGCCGAAGGACAGGATCTGCGGCACGAACGAGGGCGTGCTCGCGTTCAGCAGGTCGCCGATGCCCGGCACCAGCTGGCCGATGTTGAACAGCTCGTGCCCGGACCGCCACCCCACCGCCGAGGTCGCCAGCACCGGAAAGAAAATCAGCGGCAGGCTCGCCGCGACCGCCACGCCCACCAGGACCAACCGCCGGATTCTCGACCAGTTCCGGCCGGTTTCGGCCAGCAGTCCGGTGAAGACCGCGCCCAACGCCAGTACCGCGTAGGGATCACCGGCGGAAACGCACAGATAGCACAGCACCCACGCCACGAACGCCGGCAGACGCCCGTCCAGCACACGGCGCAACGCCCACCAGGCCCACGGCAGCCAGGCGAAACCCATGAGCCCGCCCGCCCAGGTGGCGGCCTGGAAGTACAGCACGAAGCCGGATACCGGCAGCGCCACCGCAAGCACCGACGAGATCCCACGGCCCGCCCGATAACAGCGGCAGAGCAAGAAGGTTCCGACACCGAGCGTGACGAGGAACTGCGTTTTCACCACCGCGGCACCGATGGCGAGATCGCCGAGCCACACCACCAGCAGGCACACCAGCAGGTGCACGGGATTCCAGATCCCGAACAGCGATTCGGCGGCCAGGTTGCCGCCCATCCACGAGTCGAGGTCAAGCCCCAGCGGCCAGTCCCCGGCCAGCAGCCGCTCGCCCAGCCGGTGCCACATCGGCAGGAACTGCGCCGCGCTGTCGTCCCAGAAGTAGAACGACGGGTTCACCAGCACCGGAACCTGGCTCAACAGCGCGACGGCCACCCCGACCCCGACCACGCTGTGCCATTCGAGCAGCGGCAGCCGCTCGGTGAGCACCGCCCTGCTCAACAGGAAGGTCACGGGCACCACGACCAGGCCCGCCGCGACCGGTGCCAGCCTCGAATCGACGTCGAACACCGCCACCGAAACCGCGACGACAGCGGTGCTCAACCCGATCACGGCCAGATTGGACAGCGGGAACAGCAGCAGGGTGCGCCGATTCGGCGCCACCTCGAAGGTGAACCGGCAGTTGAGCAGGTACGAGCAAAGCGTCGCCGCAACGGTCGCGACAAGGTGCGCCAGCAGGTACGGCACCAGCAGCCACAGCGCCAGGTAGACGGTGCAGTGCACGGCCGTGTTCGCGCCGCCGACGAGCGCGAACCGCACGAGCTCCGATCTGCTTGCCTTGCACCACATCGCTCCCCCTACGAAGCCAGCTCGGCGGCCGGGTGCACCCGGCGCTCGCGGGCCTGCGGGTGAAATTCCGGGCTCGACTCCTTGACCAGGTAGTGCGGTCGGCGCTTGGCCTCGAAGTAGCTCTTGCCCAGGTACTCCCCGACAACCCCGAGGAACAGCAGCTGCAGCCCGCCCAATCCGACGACCCCGGCCAGCAACGTCGCATAACCGGGCACGTGCACACCGTCCACAATGGTGTTCACCACGATGAAGAGCACGTAGGTTCCGGCCAGCAGCGCCACCAGCACGCCCAGGTAGATCGACAACCGAAGCGGCCTGCTGTTGAAAGAAGTCAGTCCGTCGATGCCGTAGTTCACCAGCGCACCGAACGTCCACCGCGAACCCCCACCGCCCCGCGGCACGTTCCGGAACGACACGTACGCCGTGTCGAAGCCGATCCACGCGAAAAGCCCCTTGGAGAACCGGTGGTACTCCGGCAACGACAGCACCGCGTCGACGGCCCGGCGTGACAGCACCCGGAAATCCCCGGCCCCGTCCTGCAACCGCACGTCCACGAGCCGACCGCACACCCAGTAGTACACCTTGGACAGAGATGACCGGAAACGGCCTTCACCATCGCGGCTGCGCCGCGCGACGACCTGGTCGTATCCGGAGTCCAACAGTTCCAGCATCCGCCGCAACAACCGAGGTGGGTGCTGCAAATCGGCGTCCAGCAGCGCAACTCGGCGCCCCCGCGCATGCCGCAATCCGCACAACATCGCCGCTTCCTTCCCGAAGTTGCGGCTCAGCGACACGTAGCGGAAACGCGGGTTCAGCGCCGCCAACCGGCGCGCCTCGCGCAGCGTCCGATCGGTGCTGCCGTCGTCGACAAGGATCACCTCGTAATCCCGGACGCGTCCGGACAACGCCGCGACCAGCGCGTCGTGCAACCGTTGCAGTCCGCGCTCCTCGTTGAAGCACGGCACCACCATCGAGAGGTACATGGCAGGTCTCATCCCAGGTCGGTCGACCCCCGCAGAACGGGAAGCCGCTGTGGGCCAAAACGAATCGGCGTCGACAGTAGGATTCGGGCCACGCGACACCCCTGCCGACACACGGACGAATAATCCACCCGTGGCGGCTTTTCGCCGCACCCCCACCCGAGCGCGCAAATGCCCGGCGGAAATGGCAGGCTGGCTGCATGCCGTCAGCGTCGTTCCCCCGCCGCAACGCCCGCACCCAAGGCTTCACCCTGGGCGCGCCGCGGACCTTCACCGCCGGTGCCTCCGTGCTCTTCCTTCGCTCAGCGGGCGGCACCGAACGCAGCAACGCCTTGTGGTCCCTCGACACCGAAACCGGCCAGGAGCGGATGCTCGCCGACCCGTCCGCGCTCCGCACCGACGACGAGGTCTCACCCGAGGAGCAGGCCCGCCGGGAACGAGCCCGGGAGCGGGCACTGGGCATCACCGGTTACGCCACCGACCGCGACGGGCACCTCGCTGCCTTCACCATCTCGGGTCGGTTGTTCGTGGTCGACGTCGCGACCGGCGACGCCCGCGAACTGCCGGCGCAGCAGCCGGTGGCCGACCCCAGGCCCGATCCCGACGGGAACCGGGTGGCCTACCTCTCCGGCGGCGAGCTGCGGGTGATCGATGTGGACGGTTCCGCTGACCGAGCCCTGGCCGAACCCGACGGCGCCGACATCACCTGGGGCGCGGCGGAGTTCATCGCAGCCGAAGAAATGGACCGCCACCGCGGATACTGGTGGTCACCGGACGGTTCGCGGCTGCTGGCGGCCCGCGTGGACGAATCCCCGGTACAGCACATGTACATCGCCGACCCGTCCGCTCCGCTTAGCAAGCCGACGGCCATGCGCTACCCGGCCGCGGGCACAGCCAACGCGGACGTGTCCCTGGCCGTCTTCGACCTCGACGGCAACCGGGTGGACGTCGACTGGGACCGCAAGGCCTTCCCCTACCTCGTCACCGCGCACTGGTCCCGGCACGGCCGGCCGCTGATCGCCGTGGAAACCCGCGACCAGCGCACCCAACTCGTCCTGGCCTTCGACCCGGCGACCGGCCGGACTACCGAGGTGCACCGCGACACCGACCCGCACTGGGTGGAGATCAAGCCCGGCTGGCCCGCCTGGACCCCGAACGGCGACCTGGTGCGCATCAGCGCCGACAACGGCGCGTACCGGCTGGTCGTCGGCGACCAACCGTGGACCGCCGCGCCCCTGCAGGTGCGGGCCGTCCTCGACATCGGCGAGGAGGACATCCTGATCTCCGCCTCGGAGCAGGACCCGACCCAGCTGCACCTCTACCGCGTCACCGCCGACGGTGCCCGGCAGGTCACCCGTCAGCCCGGTGTCCACATCGGAACCCGCACCGGTGATGTGCTGGTCGTCGCCGCGTCCACGCTGGACGAGCCCCGCACCCGGGTCCGCGTGCACCGCGGTGAGCAGGAAATCGCCGAGATCGGCAACCACGCCGACGACCCCGAGATGAAGCTCAACGTCGAACTGCTCAGCCTCGGCGACCGCGAGCTGTGCAGCGCCCTGTTGCTGCCGGGCGGCTACGACCCGGCCGACGGCCCGCTGCCGGTGCTGCTGGACCCCTACGGCGGGCCGCACGCGCAACGCGTCCTCTCCCGCCAGCAGGGCTATCTGACGTCGCAGTGGTTCGCCGACCAGGGTTTCGCGGTGCTGGTCACCGACGGCCGCGGAACGGGCGGGCGAGGCCCCGAATGGGACCGAGCCGTCGCCGGCGACCTAGCAGGCCCGCCGCTGCAGGACCAGGTCGACGCCCTGCACGCGGCCGCCGAACAACACCCCGAACTCGACCTCGGCCGGGTCGCCATCCGCGGCTGGTCCTTCGGCGGCTACCTCGCTGCGCTGGCCGTGCTGCGCCGCCCGGACGTCTTCCACGCCGCGGTCGTTGGTGCCGGGGTGGTCGACTGGCGGCTGTACGACACCCACTACACCGAGCGCTACTTGGGCGACCCCAACGAAGTCCCCGACGTCTACCTGAAGAACTCGCTGCTCGCGGACGCCGGCAACCTGACACGCCCGATGCTGATCGTGCACGGCACCGTGGACGACAACGTCGTCCTGGCCCACGCGCTGCGGCTGTCCGCCGCGCTGACCGCATGGGCCCGTCCGCACAACGTGCTCCCGCTACCGGGCGTCAGCCACATGCCGACCGAGGAGACCACCACCGAGAACCTCCTGCTGCTCCAGGTGGACTTCCTGCGCAAGTCGCTGGCGCGCTGACGGAAAGCCCTGCTCGGCGGTGCGGACCGAGTCCCGCACCGCCGAGCAGGCACCAGAGGATCTCCAGCGGAACCGGGCGCGGCGGTGCCGGGAAGCCCGCGTCGAGCTCCGCGAGATCGGCCGCCGACAGTTCGATGTCCAACGCCGCCCTGTTCTCCTCGACGTGCGCCTCGGTGGCCGCCTTCGGGATCGCGCACACCCCGTCCTGCGCCAGCACCCAGGCGATCGCGACCTGCGCCGGGGTCACCGAGTGCCGCTCGGCGACCCGCCGCAACACCGGCTCGCCCACCAGCCGCCCCTGCTCGATCGGCGAGTACGCCATCACCGGCAACCCCTGCTGACGGCACCGCGGCAGCAGGTCGAGCTCGATGCCGCGCCGCGTGAGGTTGTAGAGCACCTGGTTCGTGGCGGCCTGCCGACCGAGCTCGCTCGTGAACAACTCAGCCATGTCCTCGGGATCAAAGTTGCTCACCCCGAAATCCCGGATCTTGCCGTCGGCACGCAGCTGCTCGAACGCGTCCAGCGTCTGGCGCCAACGGGGTGCTACCGCGCCAGTGCAGCAGGTAGAGGTCCAAATGATCGGTGCCCAACCGCCGCAGACTGCGCTCGCACGCCTCGACGGCGCCACGCCGGCCAGCGTTGTGCGGATACACCTTGCTGACCAGGAAAACCTCGTCGCGGCGCCCAGCGATCGAGGCACCGACGACCTCCTCGGCGCCCCCGCTGCCGTACATCTCGGCGGTGTCGATCAGCCCCAGGCCGAGATCCAGGCCACGCCGCAACGCGGCGACCTCCGCCGCACGCTGCCAACGCCGCTCCCCCATGCCCCAGGTGCCTGCCCCAGCACCGGCAATTCCTGCCCACCGCGCAGTTGAAGGCCTCGCATGCACACTCCGTTGCAGTCAGCGCTGCTGCGGCAGCACGGCCACCAGCTCGAAGCCACCGTCCTCGGACGGCCCGGCGGCCAACCGCCCACCGGCCATCTGCACCCGCTCCAACAGGCCGGCCAGTCCGGACCCGCCGCTGCCGACCTCGACGACTGGTCCCTGCCGGTCGGGGGCACCGTTGGTGACGGCGACGTGCAGCGAGCCCTCGCGGAGCACCAGCCGCACCTTGATTTCAGCACCGGGCGCGTGCTTCGAAGCATTCGTCAATGCCTCCTGGACCACCCGGTAAGCCGCGCGTTCCACCGCGGGCAGCACCGCGTGCGGGTCACCGATCTCGGAGGAAAGCTCCACATCCACACCGGCGGCGCGCGCCCGCACGACCAGGTCCGGGATCGTGCTCAACCCGGCCTGCGGCCCGGGCGTGCCGAGCCCCAACGTCGCGCGCATCTCGTCCAGCGCCTGCTTCGCCAACCCCCGCAGCCGCCCGGCGGTCTCCTGCGCACCGGCATCCTCGGTGGTGGCCGCCAACGCCGCCGACTCGACCGCGATCAAGGTCACGTGATGCCCCACCGCGTCGTGGATCTCCCGCGCGATCCGGGCCCGCTCCTCCGCGCGCGCCGTCTCAGCCTTCGCCTGCAACTCCGCCTCGGTGGCCGCCTCCAGCCTCCGCAGGCTGTCTGCCAGCTGCTTCCGCAACGCCACCAGCGCCCCCAACGCCGTCGGCGCGCCTGCCGCCAGCAGCACGAATGCCACGGTCAGAATGATCGACCCGACCCCCAGCGACTGCATGATCATCACCGGCGTCGCGGCGATCGCCGCGGTCAGCAACACCCAGCCGACCAACGTCCGGATCCGCGGCTGCGCGCGCCCCAACGCGTACAACGCCACGACCGTCGGCGCCCAACCCAAACCACCGGCCAACGCTGGCATGCACAGCAGCACCGTGATCCGCGGCCACCGCCGCAACGGCAGCAGCGCCGAAGCCACCAAAGCGGCCACCGTCGCCTTGCTGAACGGGTCGGGCGCGGCCAGCACAGCGGCCGCCGGAAGCCCGACGACCAGCACCTCGACGCCGAGCCGGGACCAGCGCACCGAACTCACCGGAAGCCGCCCGCCACGCGCTGCGCGATCAACGCGGCCTGCACCCGGTTCTGCGCGCCGAGCTTGCTCAACACCGTCGACACGTAGCTCTTGACCGTCGCCTCGGTCAGCCCGAGCCTGACCCCGATGTCGGCGTTGGACCGACCATCCGCCAACAACTGGAGCACCTGCCGCTCACGCCCGGACAACGCCCGCACCAGCTGCGTCTCGTGCGTGTTATCGGACAGCCGGCGGAACCTGGGCAACAACCGCGCAGTGATCCGCGGATCCAGCACCGCCCCACCGGCCGCCAGATCGTGCACCGCCCGAACCAGCACCGCGGGCTCGGCGTCCTTGAGCAGGAACCCGTGCGCCCCGAACCGCAGGGCATCGGCCACGTAGTCGTCCAGGTCGAACGTCGTCAGCACCGCCGACACCGGCGGATTCGCCAACGCCACCAAGTCCCGCAACGCCGTCAGCCCGTCCTTGCCCGGCATCTGCACGTCGATGAGGGCGACGTCGACGCGGTACGCGCGCACCGCAGCCAGCAACTCGTCCCCGTTGCCCGCCTCAGCGACCACCTGGATCGAGCCGTCGCCCTCCAACAGCACCCGCAGGCCACGCCGCAGCATCGCCTCGTCATCGGCAAGCAAAACGCGGATCGGCCCCCCGCCGTCCTCAGCCCGCACCTCTCGGCCACCTCCCCTGTTCCGAGGGTCGCCAGCAGACTAGCGGGGCCGCGTAGGCGCAGCGCACACGCCACCCGAGCGCATTGTGATCAGCGGCGCCCGCCCTTGGCCTTCCGCTCCCGCACCCGCACCGAGATCCGCACCGGGCTACCCACGAACCCGAACGTCTCCCGGAACTTGCGCTCCAGGAACCGCCGGTACCCGGCCTCCAGGAACCCGGTGGTGAACAGCACGATCGTCGGCGGCCGCGACTGCGCCTGCGTGGCGAACAGGATCTTCGGCTGCTTGCCGCCCCGCACCGGCGGTGGGTTGGCCGCGACCAGATCGGAAAGCCAACCGTTCAACCGGCCGGTGGGAATCCGGGTGTCCCACGAATCCAGCGCCGTGCGCAGCGTCGGGGCCAGCTTCGCCACCGCCCGACCGGTCTTCGCCGACACGTTGACCCGCTCGGCCCACCGGACCCGCACCAGCTCGCGGTCGATCTCCTTCTCCAACTGGTGGCGGCGGTCCTCGTCGACCAGGTCCCACTTGTTGTAGGCGATCACCAGCGCCCGACCGGCCTCCACGACCATGGTGATCACCCGCAGGTCCTGCTCGCTCAACGGCTCGGAGCCGTCGATGAGCACGATCGCCACCTCGGCCGCCTCGATCGCAGCCTTGGTGCGCAGCGACGCGTAGTACTCGGTTCCGCTAGCGGTCTTCACGCGCTTGCGCAGCCCGGCGGTGTCGACGAACCGCCACACCTCGCCGTCCACCTCCACCAGCGAGTCCACCGGGTCCACCGTGGTGCCCGCGACGTCGTGCACCACCGACCGCTCTTCCCCGGTCAGTTTGTTGAGCAGGCTCGACTTGCCCACGTTCGGCTTGCCGACCAACGCCACCCGCCGCGGCCCACCGGTCGCGCCGAAGATCTCGCGTGGCGTCTCCGGGAACACCTCCAGCACGGCGTCCAGCAGGTCACCGGAGCCACTCCCGTGCAGCGCGCTGACCGGCATCGGCTCGCCCAGACCCAGCGACCACAGCGAATGAACGTCCGAGACGAGGCGCTGATCGTCGACCTTGTTGGCGGCCAGCAGCACCGGCCGCTTGGACCGGCGCAGCACCCTGGCCACGGCTTCCTCGGTCTCGGTGGCGCCGACCCGGGCGTCCACCACCAGCAGCACCGCATCGGCGGTGTGCATCGCCAGCTCTGCCTGCGCGGCCACCGACGCCTGCAGCCCCTTCGCGTCCGGCTCCCAGCCACCGGTGTCGACCACCGTGAAGCGGCGCCCGTTCCACAACGCGTCGTAGGCCACCCGGTCCCGCGTGACACCGGGGGTGTCCTGCACGACGGCTTCCCGACGGCCGAGCAGCCGGTTCACCAGCGTCGACTTGCCCACGTTGGGACGGCCGACCACGGCCAGCACCGGCTGCGGCTTCGGCGGCTCCTCGCCCTCGACCGCTTCAACATCGTCGAACTCGGCCCATTCGGCCTCGTCGGACCACGTGCCGTCCAGGCCTTCCACCGACTCGTCGGTCACGGTCGTTTCCCTCTCGAATAGTCTTGGTTCTGGTCCGCGACCAGCCGATCCAGCTCGGCGATCAGCTCGACCAGTTCGGTGCGCACCGCCTCGGTCGCCACGACCAGCCCGGCGCGGCCCTTGCCCGCCGGCAACGCGATCGGTTCCCCGAACAACACGTCGATCCTGGGCAGCAGCCTACGGCCCGAGCCGTCCGGGCGGCGCGTGCCCCGGCAGGCCACCGGCAGGATCAGCGCCTCCGACGCCCGTGCCAACCACGCCGCACCGTGCTGTGCGCTGGTCACATCGCCATCGCCCCGGGTGCCCTCCGGGAACACCCCGACGAGACCACCGGCCCGCAGCACCCGCACCGCCGCCAGCAGCGGGGTGCGGTCCGGCTCACCGCGACGCACCCCGATCTGCCCGATGCGGCGCAGGAACCAGCCCAGCGCACCGCGGAACATCTCCTGCTTGATCAGGAACACCGCGTTGCGCGGGATCATTCCGAACAGCAGCGGCCCGTCCACCATCGAACTGTGGTTGGCCACCAGCACCACCGGGCCGGTGCGGGGGATCCGCGCCGCGCCGTGGATCCGCACCCGGTACGGCAGCCGCACGATCCGCCGCGAAATCCACTGGCCGAACCGGTGCGTTCCACCGGACGCGCCCTCGGGCAGGGTCTCGTCGCTCATGGTGTCGTCCGCTCCGCCGCGACCAGCAGGCCACGGCTGACCACGTGCTTGTGCAACTGCGCGAGCACCTCCACCACGCCCAGATCCGTGGTGTCGAGCTCCACCGCGTCGTCGGCCTTGCGCAGCGGCGCCACCTTCCGCCCGGAGTCCAGCGCATCCCGGCGCTGCACGTCGGCATGGGTCCGGTCCAGGTCACCGGCCCGTCCCTCGGAAACGTCCTGCGCCGTGCGGCGCTGCGCGCGGGCGTGCGCGGACGCCGTCAGGTAGACCTTCAAGCCCGCATCCGGGGCCACCACGGTGCCGATGTCGCGCCCCTCGACGACGATGCCGCCTGGCGACACCAGCGCCTCGCCGATCAGCTTCCGCTGGTGGGCGACCAACTGCTCCCGGACCTCTTCGACCGCCGACACCGCCGACACCGCGCCGGTCACCTCCGGCCCGCGGATCTCCCGCCCCACGTCCGAGCCGTCCAGGAAGATCTCAGGGCCCTCCGGATCGGTGCCCACCGTCAGCCGCGCTGCGCGCACCACACCTGCCACCGCGGCCGGATCTCCCGACGGTTCGACCTCGGCGCGCAGCACCGCCAGCGTCGCGGCGCGATACATCGCGCCGGTGTCGAGGTAGGTAGCCCCCAACGCGGACGCCAACTTGCGGGACACCGTCGACTTGCCGGTGCCCGAAGGGCCGTCGAGCGCCACCACACCGCGGAGCCTGGCGTGTGCCACGTGCATGTCCTTCCCGAGCCGGAACCGATCGGCCCGACACCCGGCCGGACCAACCGTCCATTCTGCCTGGCCCGCCCCTGCGGATCCCAATCGCATCCAATTCCATCCGGACCGCGGGACAAATACGAAAGTTCTACTAATAAGGTCATGGAGTGGATGTAACTGTGACTCCCTTGCCGGGGCTCGGCATGCAGCAGGACTTCACCACCCGATCAGGCCACCGCATCGGCGTGATCACCTACCGGGACGGCCGGTTCGAGCTGATCGTCTCCGACCACGAGGAGCCGGACAAGGTGGCCGCCTCGGTCGCCCTGACCACCGCCGAGACCAGCACGCTGGCCAATCTGCTGGGCGCCCCGCAGTTGGTCGCCCAGCTCAACGAGCAGCAGAGCGAGGTCGCCGGGATCACCACCTGGCAGCTGTCCGTCGGCCCGGGCTCCCCCTACGCCGGCCGAACCCTCGGCGACACGGAGATGCGCACCCGCACCTCCGTGTCGATCGTCGCGGTCGTCCGGGACGGCACCGTGCACCCCTCACCACGGCCGGACTTCCAGTTCTCCGCTGGCGACCTGGTGGTGGTCGTGGGCACCGCGAAGGGGCTGCGCGCAGCCAGCGAAATCCTGGAAAAGGGCTGCTGATCCGGCCCGTCCCCAACACTTTCCCGGCCACCTGACCGGGACACGCGTCACCAACGGCGGTCCAGCGCGTGCCGATCCCCTAACAACTCCATACACAGGGCACACGCGAGAGGAAACACGGTGCACGACACGGCGATCTCCCTAATAGAACTGGGTGCGGTTTTCTTCGGTCTGGGCATCCTCGGGAGACTCGCATGGAAAATCGGGGTGTCACCGATCCCGCTCTACCTGATCGGCGGGCTGGCCTTCGGCACCGGTGGCCTGATCCCTCTGCACGGTATTGAACCGTTCACCCACCTCGCCTCCGAAATCGGCGTGGTCCTGCTGCTGTTACTGCTGGGCCTGGAGTACTCCGCGGGTGAACTCGTCACCGGCTTACGCCGCTCCTGGCTGGCCGGTGTCATCGACATCGTGCTCAACGCCGTACCCGGTGCGCTGGTGGCCCTGCTGCTGGGTTGGGGTCCGCTCGGCGCGTTCACCATGGCCGGCGTCACTTACATCTCATCCTCCGGCATCGTCGCGAAGGTGCTCGGAGACCTGGGGCGGCTCGGCAACCGGGAGACGCCGGTGATCCTGTCGATCCTGGTCTTCGAGGACCTGGCGATGGCCGTCTACCTGCCGATCCTGACTGCCGTGCTGGCCGGGGTCAGCTTCCTCGGCGGCCTGACCGCGGTCGGGGTGTCGCTGGTCGTGATCACGCTGGTGCTGGTGGTCGCGCTACGCTTCGGCAAGTACGTGTCCGCGCTGGTCGACAGCCCCGACCCGGAGGTCTTCCTGCTGCGCCTGCTGGGTGCGGCACTGCTCGTCGCGGGGATCGCCTCGGAGCTGCAGGTCTCGGCGGCGGTCGGCTCGTTCCTGCTGGGCATCGCGATCTCCGGGTCGACCGCGGCGAACGCGACCCGCATGCTGGAGCCGTTGCGTGACCTGTTCGCCGCGCTGTTCTTCGTCGTGTTCGGCCTAAACACCGATCCGAGCCAGATCCCGCCGGTGCTGCCGGTGGCGCTGCTGCTGGCGGTGGCGACCTGCGCGACGAAGGTGCTCACCGGCTGGTTCGCCGCCCGGATGCAGGGCGTCGGCCGGATGGGTCGGCTGCGGGCCGGTGCCGCGCTGGTGGCGCGCGGCGAATTTTCCATCGTGATCGCCGGGCTGGCCGTCGCCTCCGGCGCGGTGCCGGGCGAGCTCGCTGCCCTCGCGACCGCTTACGTGCTGCTGATGGCGATCCTCGGCCCGGTCGCGGCCCGCGTCGTCGAGCCGGTGGCCCGGATGTTCCTCCCCAGCCAGGCGAAGAAGGTCTGACCGGAAAAGCCTCCGGCTGTCTCGAACGGACTGGCCGGAGGCTCCCTTTCGAGATTAAATTTCACTCACACTGAAGTAATTGACGCGGACATCGCAGGCGGGTCCGGCAAACACCGGCGTGCGAAAGCCTCAGAGGCCGACCGCGCGGTAGAGCGAGCCGATCTCCTGGCCGTTCAACGGCCGGATCGCGCCCGGGCGCTCGCTGGTCAGACGCACATCACCGATCCGCGTCCGCACCAGGCGCTGCACCGGGTAACCGACGTGCTTGAGCAGCCGCCGCACGATGCGGTTGCGGCCCTCGTGCAACACGATCTCCACCAGCGACCGGTTCTGGTTCATGTCGACCAGCTTGAACCGGTCCACCTTGACCAGACCGTCCTCCAGCTTCACGCCCTTGCTCAGCTGCTGCCCGAGGTCCTTCGGGATCGCCCCCAGCACCTCTGCCAGGTACGTCTTGCGCACCTTGTACGACGGGTGCATCAGCCGGTTCGCCAGCTCGCCATCGTTGGTGATCAGCAGCAGGCCCTCGGTGTCCTGGTCCAGCCGCCCCACGTGAAACAGCTTGCCCTGCCGTTCCCGCAGATAATCACCGATGCACGGACGCCCCTTGTCGTCCGACATGGTGCACAGGATGCCGCGCGGCTTGTTCAGCAGCAGGTGCGTCAGATCGTCGTTGACCATCACCCGGTTGCCGTCCACGTGGACCACCGCGGTCGTCGGGTCGACCCGACGCCCCAGCTCGGTGACGACTTCGCCGTCGACCTCGATCCGCCCCTCGACGATCATCTCCTCGGCCGCGCGCCGCGAGGCCACCCCGGCCTGGGACAACACTTTCTGCAGCCGCACGCCTTCCGAGTTGGCAGTGCTGCTGGACGGGGAACGGTGCTCAGACTTCATCAATCGAATCCACTTCGGGCAACAAGGGGGCGAGCGGCGGCAACTCCTTCAACGACGACAGGCCAAGCCGCTCCAGGAACAGCTCGGTCGTGCAGTAGAGGATGCCGCCCGTCTCCGGGTCGGTTCCGGCCTCTTCGATAAGGCCGCGCCCTACCAGGGTACGGATGACGCCGTCGACGTTCACACCCCGTACTGCCGCGACCCGCGAACGCGTCACCGGCTGCCGGTACGCGATCACCGCGAGGGTCTCCAGCGCGGCACGCGTCAGCTTCGAACGCTGCCCGTCCAGCAGGAACCGCTCCACGTACGGCGCGTACTTCTCCCGCGTGTAGAACCGCCAGCCGTCGCCGACCCGCCGCAGGTCAACGCCCCGTTCCACCTCGGCGTAGCCGTCCGAGAGCCGCCGCAGCGCAGACCGGATCCGGGCCACCGGCTGCTCCAGGGTGTCGGCCAGCAGCTCCTCGCCCGCCGGCACGTCGACCACGAGCAGCAACGCCTCCAGCGCCGCATCCAGCGCCGAATCGGAGGTCAGGTCCGGCGCGCTCGGTGTCTCCACCACCTCGGAGTCCCCCGCGGCTTCGGACAACTCCTGCGGCTCCTGCGGCTGAGCGGGCGGCGGCGACTGCTCCGCGACCTCGCCCGCGGCCTGCGGCTCCAACTCCGTCACCCGTACTCCTCTTCTTCCTGCCTGACGCGCTGCGCCTCGGCTTCGGCCTGCGCCTGCGCCACGCTCCCGCCCACCCAGCTCACGACCAACTCGCCCAACGGGGTCTCCTGCTCGAACAGCAGGACCTTCTCCCGGTAGAGCTCGAGCAGCGCCAGGAACCGCGCCACCACCTCGATGGTGTGCCCGCAGTCCGACACCAGCTCCGAGAACGTCGCGCTTCCCTTCTCCGCCAACCGCACCCGCAGCAGCGCCGCGTGCTCGCGCACCGAAACGCCGTGCTGGTGGATGTGGTCCAGCGAAACGGTCGGCGGTGGCTTCGGCCGGAACACCGCGGCCGCGATCTCGGCGAACCGCTGCGGCGGAACCCCGATCACCACTTCCGGCAGCAGGTTCGCGAACCGCTCCTCGACCGACACCGAACGCGGATAGCGCCGCAGCGCCCCGGCTTCCAACTCGCCGAACAGCGCGGCCACCTGCTTGTACGCGCGGTACTGCAGCAGCCGCGCGAAGAGCAGGTCGCGGGCCTCCAGCAGCGCCAGGTCCGCCTCGTCCTCGACCTCCGCGGCGGGCAGCAGCCGGGCCGCCTTCAGGTCTAAGAGCGTCGCAGCGATCACCAGGAACTCGGTGGTCTCGTTCAGGTCCCACCGCTCACCGAGCGCCCTGGTGTAGGCGATGAACTCGTCGGTGACCTTGTGCAGCGCGACTTCGGTAACGTCCAGCCGGTGCTGCGAGATCAGTTGCAGCAGCAGGTCGAAGGGGCCTTCAAAGTTCTCCAGCCGCACTGTGAACCGGCCGCCTGCGCCGGGGGCCTCGCTCGACTGCTCCGCCGGTACCGCGGGGTCTGTCACTCGCCGGGCTCCTGCAGGCGCCGCACCAGCACCGAGTCCGCGCCGTTGTTGTCGAGGTCGGCTAGCACCACGGCAACCGCTTCGCGCACCACGCGGCCCCGGTCCACGGCGATGCCGTGGTCGGCCCGCAATGCCAGCCGCGCCTGCTCCAAGCCCAGCAACTCCTCGTCGGACACGTACACGGTGATCTTCGAATCGTGCCTGCGCCGTCCCGAGCCCGCCCGGCCCGGCGCGGACTGTGCCGCGGGTGCCGCCTGCTCTGGCTCCGGCGGATTCGCGTGATCCGTGCGAGGCACAGTAGTACGGAACAGTTCGGCCGCTCCTGGCAGGGCGACCCGACGCGTCATCGGGCGATCACCTCGCGCGCCAGCTCCCGGTACGCCTGGGCGCCGGCCGAGCGAGGCGCCCAACGGGTGATCGGCTCGCCGGCCACCGTGGTCTCCGGGAACCGCACTGTGCGGTTGATCACCGCATCGAAGACGATGTCGCCGAACGCCTCGACGACGCGCGCCATCACCTCGCGCGAGTGCAGAGTGCGCGGGTCGAACATGGTCGCCAGGATCCCGCTGATCTCCAGCTTCGGGTTAAGCCTCTCCCGCACCTTCTCGATGGTGTCGATCAGCAGCGCCACTCCGCGCAGGCTGAAGAACTCGCACTCCAGCGGGATTATCACGCCGTCCGCGGCGGCCAACGCGTTCACCGTCAGCAGCCCCAGCGACGGCTGGCAGTCCACCAGCACGTAGTCGTACTCCGGCAGCGCCGGCTGCAGCACCCGGTTCAGCGTCTGCTCCCGGCCCACCTCCGCGACCAGCTGCACCTCGGCCGCGGACAGGTCGATGTTGCTGGGCAGCAGGTCCATGCCCTCGACGGTGGTCCGCCGTACCACGTCGTGGATGGCGACCGGCCGTTCCATGATCACGTTGTAGATGGTCTGGTCGAGCTGGTGCGGCTGGACCCCGAGGCCGACCGAGAGCGCACCCTGCGGATCGAAATCCACCAGCAACACCCGGCGCCCGTACTCCGCCAACGCTGCGCCGAGGTTGATCGTCGACGTGGTCTTCCCGACGCCGCCCTTCTGGTTGCACATCGCGAGCACCGCTGCGGGACCGTGCCGGTCCAGCAGCGGCGGCTCGGGGATGTGCCGACGTGGCCGGCCAGTGGGACCAAGGTCGCGGGGATTCGGCGCGAGGCCGACTTCCGCCTCGCGGCCCGTCGTCTCCGAGGCGATGCTCAGGTCGACCGCGCCCCGGGGCCGCCCTTCGGCAGCGGGCTGCGGCAGCGACATGGCGATCTGACTCCTTTTGGTGCCGGTGGCGATCAAACGCAGCCTAAGTGGCATTCGTTACCAGCGGCAACGCGCCTCGCCGTGGTGTCGGAAGTTCCCTGTGATCTGCGTGTGATCAACGTCTACCGCCTGCACCAGCCCCTCGCATTCGCAGCGTCGCCAAGTCACTCCGTAGCGTGTGCGCGCGGGTGCGTCGTCGCGTAGACCTCCCGCAGCGTGTTCACCGTAATCAGGGTGTAGACCTGAGTCGTCGTGACCGAGGCGTGGCCCAGCAGTTCCTGCACCACGCGGACGTCCGCGCCGCCCTCCACAAGGTGCGTGGCGAACGAATGCCGCAGCACGTGCGGCGAAACCGAGCCGTTGATCCCGGCGCGCTGCGCGGCGGTCTTCAACGCGTTCCACGCGCTCTGCCGGGAAAGCCTGGTACCGCGCGAATTCAGGAACACCGCGGCACTACCGCGCCCGCGCGCGGCCAGGCCGGTCCTGGCCCGCACCAGGTACGCATCCAGCGCCGCCAGCGCCGGTCGGCCGATTGGCACCAGCCGCTGGCGGCCGCCCTTCCCGTCCAGCAACACGGTCCGATTGGTGCCGTCGATGTCGTCGAGGTCCAACCCGACCGTTTCGGAGATCCGCGCTCCCGTCGAATACAGCACTTCCAGCAGCGCCCGGTCCCGCAGGCCCCGGGCATCCTCGCCCCCGGCATGATCGAGCAGTTTCCCGACGTCGCCGACGGAAAGCGCCTTCGGCAGCCGCTTCGGCGGGCTCGGCGGCGCGACATCGCGCGCGACGTCGACCGGGAGCAGCCCCTCGGCGTGCGCGAAGCGGTGCAGGCCGCGGGCGGCCACCAGGGCTCGGGCCGACGACGACGGCGCCAGCGCGGGCCGCTGATCGGTGCCTTCCCGGAGCTCCGCCAAAAACCCGGACAGGTGCACCGAACGCACCTCGCCGAGCCCGGAAATCCCCGCCCCAACCAGGAATTCGGCATACCGGCGCAGGTCCCTGGCGTAGGAGTCGAGCGTGCTGCGGGCGGTGCCGCGCTCGACGGCAAGGTGGTCGAGGTACCCGGTGATCGCCCCGCGCAGGTCCAGCGGCAGCTCCTCGAAACCCCTCACCGGGCGGCGAAGCGCTGGGGCCGGTCCGGCCATTGGGCATCCGCCGGGCGAGGCTCCACCTGGCCCTCGCGGACCGCGTGGGCGGCGAGCAGTCCCGCCACCCCGGGACCGTTGACGATCTCCCCGGCCAGCGCCATCCGCACCGCTTCGGCGAGCGGGAAGCGCCGGATCACCAGGTCCGCCTCCTCGTCCCCGGCCGCCGCCGGACGGTCCACATCGGACAATCCGGTGCCCAGGAACACCCGCACGCATTCGTCGGTGAAACCGGGCGAAGTCGCCACGTCGACCAGCACCGACCAGTCCCGGGCGGCGATCCCGGCCTCCTCCGCGAGCTCCCGCTGCGCGGTGCGCACCGGCTCCTCCCCCGCCACGTCCAGCAGCCCGGCCGGCAGCTCCCAGAGCCGCCGGCCGACCGGATACCGGTACTGGTGGACGAGCACCACCTGGTCGTCCTCGTCCAGGGCCACCACCGCGACCGCGCCGAGGTGCTCGACGACCTCGCGGCGCGCGTGCCCGCCGCCGGGCATCCCGACCTCGTCGGCCCGCAACGCGAGGATCTTGCCCACGTAGACGTCCTTGCTGGCCAGGGTGGTGAATTCGTGCTCGCCGTTCGTGCGAGCGACGCCGTTGTCCGTCGTGTCCACGCCGCCCACCCTAGAAGAGGCCATTGTCTTCGTAGTGGCGAAGCCGCTTGGTCCGCCCTCGCAACCGGCACCGCTACGCCGAACGCGCCTGGGAACAGCCTCCGAATCCGCCGATCACGCGCTGGGCGCGGGTTCCTGGACGGGCTCCAGCTCCACGGGCAGCCGCTCCGCGGCGCGGTAGTTCAGGGCCGCCTTCACGAACGCCGCGAACAGCGGGTGCGGGCGGGTGGGGCGGCTCTTGAGCTCCGGGTGCGCCTGGGTGCCCACGAAGAACGGGTGCACCTCGCGCGGCAGCTCGACGAACTCCACCAGCCGGTCGTCCGGGGAGGTCCCGGAGAACACCAGGCCCGCCTTGCTCAGCCGGTCCCGGTAGGAGTTGTTCACCTCGTAGCGGTGCCGGTGTCGCTCGGCGATCTCGGTGGAGCCGTATGCCTCGGCGACGATCGAGCCGGCCTGCAGCTTCGCCGGGTAGGAGCCCAACCGCATGGTGCCGCCCATGTCCCGGTCACCGGAGATCACATCGTGCTGATCGGCCATCGTGCTGATCACCGGGTGCTTGGCGGGTTCCTCGAACTCCGTGGAGTTGGCCCGCTCCAGCCCGGCCAGCGACCGCGCCGTCTCGATGACCATGCACTGCAGGCCCAGGCACAGGCCCAGGACCGGGATTCCGTTGGTGCGCGCGTAGCGGATCGCGCCGAGCTTTCCCTCGATGCCGCGCACCCCGAAGCCGCCCGGGATCAGCACACCGTCCATTCCAGACAGTGCCTGGGCCGCGCCCGCCTCGCTCTCGCAGCTGTCCGAGCCGACCCAGGAGATCTCCACCTTCGCCCGGTGCGCGAAACCGCCGGCGCGCAGCGCCTCGGTGACCGACAGGTAGGCGTCGGGCAGGTCGACGTACTTGCCGACCAGCGCGATCCGCACCCGCTCGGACGGGTTGTGCACCCGGTCCAGCAGGTCGCCCCACACCGACCAGTCGACGTCGCGGAACGGCAGCCCGAGCCGCCGCACCAGGTAGGCGTCCAGTCCCTCGCCGTGCAGCACGCGCGGGATGTCGTAGATCGACGGTGCGTCCGGGCAGGCCACGACGCCGTCGACGTCCACGTCGCACATCAGCGCGATCTTGCGCTTTAGGTCCTCCGGCAGGTCCCGGTCGGCCCGGCAAACCAGCGCGTCGGGCTGGATGCCGATGTTGCGCAGCGCCGCCACCGAGTGCTGCGTCGGCTTGGTCTTCAACTCGCCCGAGGGCGCCAGGAACGGCACCAGCGAAACGTGCAGGAAGAAGCAGTTGTCCCGGCCGACGTCATGCCGCACCTGGCGGCAGGCCTCCAGGAACGGCAGCGACTCGATGTCGCCGACCGTGCCGCCGACCTCGGTGATCACGACATCGGGGGTGCGGCCGTCCTCGTCCGGCTCGGCCATCGCCCGGATCCGGGCCTTGATCTGGTCGGTGATGTGCGGAATCACCTGCACGGTGTCGCCCAGGTACTCGCCGCGGCGCTCCTTGGCGATGACCGTCGAGTACACCTGTCCGGTCGTCACGTTGGCGTTCTTGGTGAGGTCCCGGTCCAGGAACCGCTCGTAGTGCCCGATGTCGAGGTCGGTCTCGGCACCGTCCTCGGTAACGAACACCTCACCGTGCTGGAACGGGTTCATCGTTCCCGGATCGACGTTCAGGTAGGGGTCGAGCTTCTGCATGGTCACCCGCAGACCGCGGGAGGTCAGCAGTTCGCCCAGACTGGACGCCGTGAGCCCCTTACCCAACGAGGAGGCCACGCCCCCCGTGACGAACACGTGCTTGATCGTGCGTGCATGCGGCACCAACAAAAGCTCCCCGTGGTCAAGCCGTCGCCTGGCTGGATTTCTGCGCTGGCAGGACGGCTGGATCCGTCGCTCCCACGGAATTCCAGCCTAACGCACGACCATCGGGGCGCGCACCGAGACCCGTCCCTGCCGGTCCGGACCGTCAGGGACGGGTCAACCGCCATCCGGCGGCCTACCCGCGAGTCGCCGGTACCGGCCCCTGGGCGCTGCCGGCGACGCCGTAGTGCCCCGCCTGCCGATCCGCCTGCTCCCGCAGCGCAAGCACGACCGCCACCCGCCCCGGGCTGCTGTCCAGGTCGTCGACGGTGGACAGCGCCGACGCCATCGCCGGATCCGCGCGGACCACCCCGACCGGCCCGGTCCCGTCGGCCGACCCGGCGCCACCGGCGAGCACCGCGCCCTGACCTGCCCGGTCGACCTGGGTCGCGAAGCGGGCCAGCGTCGCGGCCCTGTCACCAGCGCTGTCCCCCGCGCTGTCGCCCTCGATCCGGCCGCCGGTGAGCACCAAGGCGAGCTGCGCGGGCCGCAAGCCCTCCGAAGCGGTCGCGAAGCCGCCGCCGGCTAGACCCGCGAACGCCGCCGCCCGCTCCTGGTCACCGGTCTGCGGCTGGCCGGTCTGGGGGTCCAGCAGCGCAAGCGGCCCGATCAGGCCACCGGCCAGGGTTCCGGGATCGGCCGCCGTGGGCAACTGCACACCGGCGGGCAGCAGTTCGGTGACCACGCCCCTGAGCTGGTCCGCCCGGCTCGGGTCGGCGAAGGCATGACCCAGCCGCACCTCTCCAGTGACGTCCGCACCCGCAGCGCGCAGCAGCTGCGCCACCGCGTCGCGCTGCTGCTCTGATGCGTCCGCAGACGTGATCAGCACGACGCTGCGCTGCGCCAGCTGGCCGTGCACGGTCATCGGCCCGACCGCCGCGTTGAACCGGTCGGCGGCCGCGACCTGCGCCTTGAGCACAGTCCGCTCGGCGTTGAGGGCGTCGACCTGCTCCTGCAACGACTGCCTCTCGTTGCCCACGCCCGCCAGCAAGCGGCCGCTGAGCGACGTGGAGCCCACGAGGACGCCCACGGCCAACGCCAGGAACACCGCAGCGATCGACACGATGTGGTACCGCAACGAGATCACGTGAAAAGCCCCTCGAGGTAAGCGGAAACGGAGTCGCCGGTGTCCGCGACCACGGTCAGGAAAGCGGCGCCCAGCCCGGAGACCAGCAGCGCCACGACCGCCACCAGCAGCACCGAGAGCACCAGCAGCATGATGGCCCCGACCGGCGTCCGGCTGCGCTGGAGCGTGGCCACTGCCGCGCCGTCGATGACCTTGCTGCCCAGCCGGAGCCGGGTGAGGAACGTCGACGGGTTCGAACCGGAGCGCCCGCGGTCGAGGAATTCGCTCAGCGTCGCGTGGAACCCGACCGTGATCACCAGGCTCGCCTTGTGCGCGTCGGTGAGCAGCAGCGCGAGGTCCTCCGGGTTCCCCGACGCGGGGAACGTCACCGCCCCGACCCCGAGGTCCTGGATGCGTTCCAGGCCGGGCGCGTGCCCGTCGAGGTGGGCGGGGATCACCAGTTCCGCGCCGCACTTAAGGGTGGCGGTGGCGATGCCGTCCGGGTCGCCGACGATGACGTCCGGCTTGTGCCCGGCGTTGAGCAGCGACTCGGCGCCTCCCTCCACCCCGATCAGCACCGGCCGGTACTCCCGGATGTACTTCTTCAACCGCTGCAGGTCGTCGGCGTGGCCGTACCCGGGCGCCACCACGAGCACCTGGCGGCCCTCCATCGACGAGCTCAGCTCGGGCACGCCGACACCGTCGAGGATCAGCGTCCGCTCCTTGCGCAGGAACTCGATGGTGTTCGCCGAGAACGCCTCCAGCTGCGTGGACATCCCGGCCTTGGCCTCGATGAGCAGGTCGGCGACGGAGTTGGCGTCCTGCGCCGTCCCGCGCCCGACCTCCCGGTCCCCGACGAACACGCCGCCATCGTGCAGCCTGATCTTCGCGCCGTCCTTGACCCGGTGCACGAGCTCGGGGCCGGCGCCATCGACCAGCGCGATGCCGGCTGACAGCAGCACTTCGGGACCGAGGTTCGGATAGCGCCCGGAAATCGAAGGAGCGGCGTTGACGACCCCGACCACCCCGGCCGAGACCAGAGCTTCGGCGGTGCGCCGGTCCAGGTCCGCGTGATCGATCAACGCGATGTCGCCGGACCGGACCCGGCGCAGCACATCACCCGAACGCCGCTCGACCCTGGCGATCCCGGCCACACCGGGCAGGTTTTCCTGCTGACGGGCAAGCAGACCGCTGAGTTTCATGCACCGATGGTGACAAATCGAACACCTGCTGTTGGTACGCCACGCCGATACTACTGCCCCAACAGCAGCAGAATCTGTTGGGCCGAACGGCCTACTTCCCGCTGCGTTCCCGCTTCTTCGGCGCCGACTTGCCGCGCCGCCGGAACCGGGCCTGCGCCAGCTTGTAGGCCGTCGCGGTGTCCAGCAGCTCCTCCGCGTGAGCCCGGCCGGTCTCCGTGGAGTCCATCCCGGCCAGCATCCGCGCAAGCTCGACGACCCGCCGCTCGTCGGCGACCACCCGCACGTCGCTGCGGGTCAACCCGCCGTCGGCGGCGCCCTTGTCCACCACGAGGTGACGGTCGGCGTACGCGGCAACCTGCGGCAGGTGGGTGACGACCACGACCTGGTGGGTGCGGGCCAGGCGGGCCAGCCGCCGCCCGATCTCCACCGCGGCCCGGCCGCCGACCCCAGCGTCGACCTCGTCGAACACCAGCGTCGGCACCGTGTCGGCGTCGGCGAGCACGACCTCCAGCGCCAGCATCACTCGGGACAGCTCACCGCCCGAGGCGCCCTTGTGGATCGGCAGCGCCGGGGCACCGGAATGCGCGATCAGCCGCAGTTCGACCTCGTCGACCCCCTCCGGGCCCGCGTGGAGGGTACGGCCCCGCACAGGCAGCGCGTTCGGGTCACCCGGATCGACCTCCTTCGGCTGGACCACGACCTCCAGCCGCGCCTGCGGCATCGCCAGCCCGTCCAGCTCCTCCGAAACCGCCGTGGCGAGCCCAACGGCGGCATCCTTCCGGGCCTCGGACACCGCTACGGCGTGTTCGGCGAGCTCGGCAGCAAGCTCGTCGCGCCGCACGGCCAACGCCGCCAGCGCCTCCTCAGAAGTGTCCATTCCGGACAGTCGGCTGCGCGCTTCCGCTGCCCAGGCCAGCACGCCGTCGACGTCCGCTGCGTACTTCTTCGTCAGCAGCTTCAGCTCCGCCTGCCTGACCAGAACCTGCCCCAGCCGGGCCGGGTCGGCGTCCAACCGGTCCAGGTAGCCGCCGAGCTCGCCACCCACGTCGGCCAGGACCGCGACGGCCTCGGCCACCCGCGGCTCCAGCTCCCGCAGCACCGGGTCCTCGGCGCCCCTGAGGCGCCGCTGGGCCTCCCCGATCAGGCCGATCGCGCCAGGCGCGTCCGGGTCGCCATCGGCAGACCCGGTGAGCGCCAGGTGGGCCCCCGTCGCGATCTCCCGGAGCTGGTCGACGTCCGCGAGCCGCCGCGCCTCGTCGACCAGCAAGGCATCCTCGCCGGATTCCGGGGCGACAGCCTCGATCTCGGCCAAGCCGTGCCGTAGCAGCTCCGCTTCCCGGGCCAACTCCCGAGAGCGTTCGGTGCGCTCGGTCAGTTCCCGCCCCGCGTCGGCCCACTCCGCGCGGACCCGCTGGTAGTCGGCGAGCACGTGCAGCACGGGTTCCCCGGCGAATCGGTCCAGTACCGCGCGCTGCTCACCTGACCGCAGCAGCCGCAGCTGATCGTTCTGCCCGTGCACCGCGAGAACCTGTTCCGCCAGCTCGGACAGCACGGCGTTGGGCACCGAACGACCACCGAGGTGCGCCCGCGAGCGGCCGTCGGCCGCCACCGTCCGCACCGCGATCAGGCTGCCGTCCTCGTCGGGCTCGGCCCCGGCATCAGCGGCGACCTTGGCCGCCGGCGAGTCGATCGTGGTCTGGAACCGGCCCTCCACGACGGCACGCTGCGCACCGGACCGGACCCGCGAGGCATCCGCCCGACCACCACCGAGCAGGTGCAGCCCGGTGACCACCATCGTCTTACCGGCGCCGGTCTCACCGGTGACCACGGTCAGGCCGGCATGCAGTGCGAGCGTGGCGTCGTCGATGACGCCCAGTCCCTGGATGCGCATCTCCGCCAACACATCAAGCACCCTAGCGGCATCGCCCGACCCACGGATCCCCACTGGGGTGATCAGCACAAGGATTGAGTTCGTGGTTGGTTTGCATAGCGGTGCGGGCGGCGGCCCCCTGCGGGAATTGCGGTCGCCGCCTGGACTACGGGGTCCCCGACTTACGGATGGGCATCCTCCGGGCGCTAGCCAGCTTTGACGGGGCCGCGCCAGCCTTGGACCGGGAGCTCGAACTTGCGCACCAGGCGGTCCGTGAAGGCTGTGTCGTGCAGCCACACCAGGCGCAGCGGCGTCTCCCCCGCGACCACCTCGACCCGCGCACCGGGCGGCAGGTCGAACTGGCGCTGCCCGTCGCAGAACAGCACCGCGTGGTGGCCGTGCTGGTCGATCTCCAGCGCCACCAACGACTTCTGCGATACCACCAGCGGGCGGGCGAACAGCGCGTGCGCGTTGCTCGGCACGACCAGCAGCGCCTGCACCTCCGGCCACACAACCGGGCCACCAGCGGAGAACGCGTACGCCGTGGAACCGGTCGGGGTGGAGCACAGCACGCCGTCGCAGCCGAACGCCGACACCGGGTGGCCGTCGACCTCCACGACCAGGTCGAGGATCCGCTCCCGGCTGCTCTTCTCCACGCTCGCCTCGTTGAGCGCCCACGTGTGGACCAGGACCTGGCCGTCGAGCTTCGCGGTGACCTCGATGGTCATCCGCTCTTCGACGTAGTAGCGGGACTCGACGACGGCGGCCACCGCCTCGTCGAGCGCGTCGGAATCGGCCCCGGCCAGGAAACCGACCCGGCCGAGGTTCACCCCGAAGACCGGCACGTCGGCCAGCCGCGCGAGCTCCGCGGCACGCAGCAGGGTCCCGTCACCACCCAGCACCAGGACGAGTTCGGTGCCCACCGCCGCCTCCGGGCCGGGCTCGACCACCTGGAGGTAGCAGGCCGAGCTAAGCTCCGGCGCCTCCTCGGCAAGCACTCGCACCCGCAGGCCCGCGTCGATGAGCTGACCGGCAACCTTCTCCGCGGTGCGCATATTGTGCTGCCTGCCGGTGTGCACCACCAGCAGCACCTCTCGGTTCAACTGCACTCCTTCACCGGTGCGAGCCTTTGCCTGAAGTTTGCGGCCCCTGCCTCACCGCGTCCACCACGAGCGCTTCCGCCGCGTCCGCCTCAGTGCTCGATCCCGGGCGCAGCCAGGCGAAGTACTCGACGTTGCCGGACGGACCGGGCAACGGGCTGGCCACGACGCCGCGCAGGCCCAAGCCGAGTTCGGCGGCGAAGCGCACGACCTCCAGGACAGCTTCGGCGCGCAGCGCGGCGTCGCGTACCACGCCACCCGAGCCTAGCCGCTGCTTGCCCACCTCGAACTGCGGTTTGATCATCGGCACCAGATCGGCGTCCGGCGAAGCGCACGCGAGCAGTGCCGGCAGCACCAGCTTCAGCGAGATGAACGACAGATCGGCGACCACCAGATCCACCGGGCCGCCGATGTCTTCGGGGGTCAACGACCGCACGTTCGTCCGGTCGTGAATCCGCACCCGCTCATCGGTCTGCAACTTCCAGACCAGCTGCCCATACCCGACGTCGACGGCCACCACCTCGCGCGCGCCCCGGCGCAGCAGCACATCGGTGAACCCGCCGGTGGACGCGCCCGCGTCCAGGCAACGCCGATCAGCAACGGTCAGCCCCACGGGCTCGAACGCCTCCAGCGCCCCCAGCAGTTTGTGCGCGCCGCGCGATGCCCAACCTGGATCGTCGACGTCCTCGGCGACCACCACAGGTGCGTCGATCTCGACCGCGGTCGCGGACTTGCGGGCCACCATCCCGCGCACCGTCACCCGGCCCGCGGCAACCAGTTCCGTGGCGTGTTCGCGGGACCTGGCGAGCCCGCGACGAACCAGTTCGGCATCCAACCGCGCCTTGCGTGGCACTACGGTCAGCTCCTGTATGCGCTCGTGCTGGAGAGGAGGTTGTCGGCTTTCGACAGCGCGTCGGTGAGCGCGGTGTGCACCGTTTCGAACCGCCCGACGTGCTCGGCCACGGGCAACTCCCGCACCTCGTCGAGTTCGGCCACGGCCGCCGCGATGGCGTCGATCGCCGGTTGACCGTCGTCGCCCGGGCGCGCCAGCATCGCGGGATTCGGCGCTTGCGGCCCCTGCTGCCACGGAGAGGTCATCCGCTCCTGCTCCCATCGATCACGCCGCGACCGCTGTAGCCGCGACGTGCCCACGCTAGCGGAACGCCCCGACGGCGACGCCGCGACATGCATCGGTCAGGCCAAGCCCAACTGCCCCAACACGTCCTGCGCGTGTCCGTCCGCGCCGCGCACGGCAACCGGGCCTGAGGATGTGGCCCACCAAGCGGCGCACAGCGCGCGGAGCGCCGACAGCGCGTCGCCCGGCAGTTCCCCGGCGCGCGCGGCCAGTTCCAGCGAGCCGCTTTCGACGCGGACCTGCCACGCCGTCTGCTCGCCGATGGCGACCTCGCTCGGCGACTGGTGCAGCGCCCGGAGGTCTGCCCCGACGTAGTCGGGACGGAGGCCGTCGGTGGCCTCCAGCAGGTCCTGCGTCGTGCTGACGCCGGTCAGCACCATCAGCACCGGCATCCCGGCGTTGACCGCGCCCGCGATGTCCGTGTCGAGCCGATCCCCGACCATCAACGGCGCCTCGGCACCAGCGGAGGCGACCGCGCGGTCCAGCAGCGGACGCTCCGGCTTGCCGGCCACCAGCGGATCCTGGTCGGTCGCCGCCTGCACGAGCGCGACGAGCGCACCATTGCCGGGAACCAGACCTCGCTCCGTCGGCAAGGTGCGGTCACCGTTGCACGAAACCCACAACGCGCCCGCGCGGATCGCCAAGCACGCCTCCGCGAGATCGCGGTACCCGATCTCGGTGTAGAGGCCCTGCACGACCGCGACCGGCTCGTCGGCGAACTCGGTGACCGGCACCAGCCCCGCCCTGTCCACTTCGGACACCAGCGCCGGCGAACCGACCACGAGCACCTTCGAACCGGTCGGCAGCTTCTCCGCCAGCATCGCGGCGCCGGCCTGGGCGCTGGTGCTCACCTCAGCCCGCTCCGCGTCCAAGCCGAGGCCGACGAGGTGATCGACGACCGCCTGATCCGGTTTGGACGCGTTGTTGGTCACGTAGCGGACCGGGATGCCGCGGCGGTGCACCTCCTGGATCGCCTCCAGCGCACCAGGAACGAGTTCACCGCCGCGGAACACCGTGCCGTCGAGGTCGAACAGCACGACGTCGTGGCCATCGAGAAGCGTGCCGCTCACTTCGCTCGCGCGTCCCCTTTTGCGTTGCTCGCCTCGGCGTCGGTGACATCCGACTTGGACGCCTCCTCAGAGGTTTCGTCGACCTCTTCGGTCTCGGCCGCCTTCTCGGAGTCAGCGCTCGCGGCTTCCGACTGCTCGTCGATCTCCTCGTCGAGGTCGTCGATCTCCTCGTCGAGGTCGTCGAAGTCGTCGTCGAGCTCGGCGGCCTCGTCGTCGAGCTCGGCGGCCTCGTCGTCGAAGTCCTCGTCGTCGATCTCGGCGGCAGCCTCGGCCTCCGTTACGAGCTCCTCGACCACGTCCGGGCCGCCCAGTTTCTCGGCGAGCTCCTCGAGCCGCTCCGCGGCGTCGGTCTCGTCCTCGTCATCGGCATGTGCCGCGTGCACGAACCAGGTGAAGGCTTCGCGCTCCCGCCCGGCCGCCAGCAGGTTGTCGGCGTAAGCGTAGAACAGGCGAGCGCTCCACGGCTCCTGGCGCTTCGGGTCCAGCTCCGCCGTCTGCAGGCTCACCACAGAGGCCTCGATCTCGCCGAGGTCCCTGCGAGCGCCCGCGGCGACGATGCGCAGTTCGACCGCGTCCTCCTGGTCGAGCTGGGTGGCTTCCTCGCTGCGGCTGAGCTCCACCGCGCGCTCCGGCCGCCCCATGGCGCGCTCGCAATCGGCCATCATCGCCAGGTGCCCGGGCCCGCCGGCCATGCGCCGGACGGCGCGCAGCTCCGCAAGCGCCTCGTTCCACTCTCCGACCAGGTAGGCGGTGAGGCCGTTGGCCTCCCGCACCGAAGGAATGCGCGGAGCCCGCTGGCGTGCGTAACGCGCGTGTTCCAGGGCCCGTTCCGGCTCCGAGTCGATCAGCTGACCGGCGGCCACGAGGTGCACAGCGACCTTGTCGGCCAAGCCCTTCGGCAGCGTCAGCAGCTCACGGCGGATCTCGATGTCCAGATCTCCGGGCTCCAAGCCTTCGGGCAGCTCCGGCTCGCTCTTCGCGGGCGACTCGACAGCCGCCTCGTCACGCGACTCCGCCCGAGGCGAGTCGTGCCGGAACCCACCCCGGCCCCGACGGTCGCCGCCACGCTGCTCGCCACCGCGGTGGTCTCCGCCGCGACGGTCCCGATCCGGGCGGCCGCCGCGGTCGCGGTCGAACCTGTCGCCCTGCGGACGCGGCCGGTCGTCGCGCGGCCGGTCGTCGCGCGGCCGGTCATCCCGCTGCCGGTCGTCGCGCGGCCGGGGCCGGTCATCGCGCCGGAAACCACCGCGGTCGTCCCGCCGGCGGTCGTCGAAGCGGGGCTTGCCCGGCCGGTCGTCGCGGCGCCCGTAGCCGCCGCGCCGGTCATCCCGGCGGAAGTCGCCGCGACTGCGGTCATCACGACCACGGTCATCGCGTTTGAAACCGCCACGGTCATCACGACCACGGTCATCACGTTTGAAACCGCCACGGTCATCACGACCACGGTCATCACGTTTGAAACCGCCACGGTCATCACGACCACGGTCATCACGTTTGAAACCGCCACGGTCATCACGACCACGGTCATCACGTTTGAAACCGCCACGG
>NZ_JBSFLZ010000059.1:0-856 GCF_053599315.1 Saccharopolyspora sp. NPDC000995 | reverse complement strand
GTCATCACGACCACGGTCATCACGACGGAAACCGCCACGGTCATCACGACCACGGTCATCACGACGGAAACCGCCACGGTCATCACGGTGTCGGTCGTCACCGCGGTTGTCGAAGCCGCGACGGCCGCCCTGCGCGTCGAGCCGGCGGGGCCGGTCGTCGCGGCTGCGGTCGTCACGACCGTCATCGCGTCGATCGTCGCGGCGGAAGCGGTCCCTGTTGTCGGAGTCACGGCGGAAACCGCCGCGGTCGTCTCGGCGGAAGCCACCGCGGTCGTCGCGTTGACCGCCGGGGCGCCCGCCCTGGCCGCGGAACCGGTCGCGGCCGCCGCCGAAGTTGTCGCGGCCGCCCCGGTCGTCCCGGTTGCGGTCGTCTCGATCATTGCGGTTCCCGCGGTTGTCGCGGTCGCCGAAGCGGCGCGCACCACCGTCGCGGTCCCGGCGGGGACCGCCGAAAGAACCGCCGCGACCGAAGTTTCCGCGGCCGCCTTGGCCGCCGCGGCCGGCACCGGCCCCACGGCGGGAGTCGCCGCGTCTGTCGTCGGAACCGGACACCGAACCTCCTGAAGCAGAAAAAGAACTGAAGCCCCAACAGCGTAGTCCCACCTGGTGGCGGGTCGCGGGGGGTGGCACCCCCGATGTGAACGGGGACAACTCGTGTGGACCGTGCGGCGTTCGAATCGACACCTCGACGAGTGCCTGGACGAAAAACAAGAGGCCGACCGGAAATCCGTCCCTCCAAGGACGGGTCCGGTCGGCCCCTTTCAAATATTGTGTCGGCGGTGTCTTACTCTCCCACACCCTGTCGAGTGCAGTACCATCAGCGCTGGGGAGCTTAGCTTCCGGGTTCGGAATGGGA
>NZ_JBSFLZ010000058.1:0-38175 GCF_053599315.1 Saccharopolyspora sp. NPDC000995 | reverse complement strand
GTCAAGAAACCCGCCGACACCGCAACCCGCTACGAGGGCCCACCCACCCTCCAACTCGCCCGCACAGCATGATCAAAATAAGCTAAGCGGCATTGCGGTTATGACGCGTTCGTGCTGCCGCTGCACCCTGCCCGTCACCGGACCACGACCGCAACCGAACAGCACACCTGCTTTCAACTCGTCGCCTGAGATCGGGGCCTGGAGGCTGCTTTGGAATCTGCTGGTTGAAGCGAGCGGACCCGTTCGTACCACCCTTGAGCCTGTTGCGGTTTCGGCGAAAACGGCTGAACCGAAGTACCAAATAAGTCTTGATCGCGGCCGTTCGTCCGCCAGTGGCCATCTCGGCCGTGATCGATCGATCACGGTCCGTGGTGGGCATAAATTTGCAACAGGCTCCTATCGAGGCGAACAGTCCGTTCGCTCCACACCGTTGGCTCCACACCGGTTGGCGAGCCGAACCGCAGCACTCCCGCCGGGGCTGCCATCGGGACCTTCCAGGCATAACGAGTTCCCAAACAGCCTCTAGCCGCGGAGTTTGGCGTAAGCCGCGTCGGTTGCCCAGGATTCGGCTACCTCGGACCACTCCGCAGGGCTGGAGAGGAGCGCGATCGCCGCTGTTTTCAGCTCCGCCGGTTCGCCCGTGAGGAGTTCGGTCAGGTCTTCCAAGCCTGGGTTGTGGCCGACCACGACCGCCGTCATGACCGCGGGCGGAATCTCGCGGATGACCGCCAGGAGTTCGCGGGCCGAGGCCGCATAGATCCGGTCGTCGAACTTGAGCGCCGGTTCGGCCGGGATCTCCGGAGCAGCCAGCTCCCAGGTCCGCCGGGCGCGCACCGCAGGGGAGCACAGCACGAGCTCGATCGCCGCGGCGTGCTTGCGCAGCCACCGGCCGACCGCGGGTGCGTCGCGGCGGCCCCGCTCGGCCAGCGGCCGGTCGAAGTCGTCGGCGTCGTCCGGCCAGGACGACTTCGCGTGCCGGATCAGCACCAGTTTCCGCTGCGCATCGGTCATGTCGTGCCGCCCACCTGCTCGCCGCGACTATTGGTCCCACCGTAACCGGTCCGGGCCCATCATCGCGCTTGCGCATCGCGGAGTCCGGTGCATTGAGTCGCCGGGAGCTCAGCGCGCCGCTGATTCCGCCCCAAACCGGCGTCGATGGCGACCGTGAACGGGGTGGAGGAGTGGGAATCGGTTATGCGATCGACCAGTGCGCGTGCCGTGCCCATCACGTTGAGGAGGTGCTCCCCGTTTGCCTCGACAGGCTGGTCGTCGAGTACCACGAATCGCCCGCCCGCCGCCTGTTCCAACGCCACCTCCGGACCTGGAGCAGGCAGTAGGGCATGCGGCTGTCGACAGGAAACGGGAATTGAAGAACTCGTGCCATTGGGCAGTTTCCCGGTAAGAGGATGGAGATTCATGCGTCGTGGTTGAGCATCAGGCGCCAGGTCAGTTCTCCGTCGTGCCATTGGCCCGTTGGTTCCAGACCGGTCGCCCTTGCCACCGCCGCGGATGCTCGGTGGTCGGGGTGGATGTGGGCGAGCACCGCGCGCACCGGCTTTCGGCGGAGCCAGTCGACCAGGCCTCGCGCCGCTTCCTTGGCGATGCCTTGGCGTTGCCAGTCGGTTCCCACGATCCAGGCGATCTCGGCGACCGGTCCCGGGTAGCCGGGGCCGATCGTCGCCTGGACCGTGCCGACGAGGCGCGGCTCGTCGCGCACCTGGATCACCCAGTTGCACCAGGACACCTCGGGATCCGGTGAGCCGGCGAGCATCCGCTGGTAGCGGGACCGCAGTTCCTGCGGCGTCAGCGGCGCACCACCGATGAAGTCGTAAAGCGCCGGGTCGGCCAGCGCGTTCGGCATCTCCTCCGCGTGGTCGATGCGCAGCGGCACAAGTCCGAGCCGTTCGGTCGGGATCACTTGCGGTCTGATGCCACCCATGCCGCCGCCTTTCGACGAATCGCCCGGCTCACCGCGGTGCTTGCGGAAGTGGATCAACTCGTAGGTCCCCGCCGGGGTTTGGTGCGTCTCCTCGTAGCCCATGCGCCGGTAGAGCCGCAGGTTCGCGGTGCTGTGCTCGCCGGTGAAAAGCTCGATCGCCGCTACCTGACGGGGAAGATTCAGCTCGACGTGCAGCAGCAGGCCCGTGCCGAGGGCCGTGGCCCTGCCGGTCGGGAGCGACCATCAGCCGGCCCAGCGCCGCCGTCGCCCCGTCGAGCTCCACGCGAACCGACTCGACCAGCCGCCCCGCCTCGCGGAAGCCTCGGGCGAGGCCAGACGGCCGGGCGAGGTCTGCGCGCACGTCGTCGAGGGTTTCCGCCAGCGGCGGCATCTGGACGTCGTCGTGAGCCTGCTCTTCGATCACGTAAGCCGTGCGTCGCAGCGTCGGCACTTCGCCAGCGTCCGCAACCGTCAGGCGCTCGAGTTTCCCGTTCATGGCAGCTTCTTCTCGAACCAGTGCTCGGCGTAAGGGCCGTTGTTGTACGCCGGGATTTCTCGGAAACCGTACTTGGCGTAGAGGTTGCGCGCCTCCACGAGATCGTCGCGGGTGTCCAGGCGGATCGCCTGGAACCCGAGGTCCTGCGCGTGCTGCTCGACGGCGGTCAGCAGCCGGGCGGCGACGCCGAGGCCGCGGGCCTGCGGCCGGACGTACATCCGCTTGAGCTCGGCGATGCCGGGTTCGAGCGGGCGGATACCGACGCAGCCGAACGGCTCAATCCCGTTGCGGGCCAGCAGGAACACGCCCTCCGGCGGGTGCAGGCCGTCGTTGGGGTCTTCCGCGATCGCCTCGTCGACCTCGGCCTCGGTGGCCGGGCGGGCGTAGTACCTGCTGGCTATCTCGTCGGTGTACTCGCGCAGCAGCCCGACGACGACGGGTTCGCCCACGCCAGCCGGTTCGACAGTCCAGTGCTGGTTCACGCATTGCATTCTCATCGGCCTGTCCACCGAATACAGGCCAGGCCTTCGACTTCGTTCGCGAACCGGACTTTGACCTGCGTCGACGGGCGCGCGTTCAATGAGCCGAACGCGCCAGGTGGGGAAAGGATCTGCCCGAGGTCGCGGAGGAACTCGGCGACAGCGTGCAGTTCGTGGCCGCCGACATCACGAACGAGCAGCAGTTCGTCGCCGCCTTGGACGCCGCCGACGAGGTCGGGCCGCTGCGCGCTGGTGCACCGCGTCGGGGCCGGGGCGCGGATCCGGTGGTGGAGAAGGAGGGCCAGCCAGGGCGTTGGAGCCGTTGGAGAAGGTCAACCAGCTTAACCTGATCGCTCCTACAACGTGCTGCGGCTGGGTGCCGCTCGGATGGCCAAACACGATGCGAGCGCCGCGCGATCGTCCTGACCGCTTCGGTGGCGGCGTTCGAGGGGGCAGATCGGGCAGATCGCCTACGCCGCTTCGAAGGCGGCCATCGCCGGCATGACGCTGTGCTCGGCCGCGCGACCTGGCGAGCAAGGCGATCCGGGTGTGCACCGTCGCGCCCGGCATCATGGAAACCCCGCTGCTGGGCCGGCTGCGCGAGCCCGCGCGCAAGTCGCCGGAGGATTCGGTGCCCAACTCGAAGCGCCTCGACGACCGGCCGGGTTCGGTGCGCTGGCCCGCCACATCGCGGAGAACCCGTACTTCAACGGCGAGACGATCCGCCTGGAGGGCGCCCATCCGCCTGGAGTGCGCCATCCGCATGGCCCCCGCTCATCCCGGCGATCGATCCCGCGCAGTTCCGGGCCGCGCGGAGAACTGGGCTTTTCACATTCGTGAAGCAGCCGCTTGGTCCGTGGAAAGCGCAGCCCCAATCAAGCGGGATCAACGGGCCCGGGGCAGGTTTCGATCGGTACACAACGGGCATTCGGTAGCGGAGAGCTGGCCGGAGGTGGTCGATGGATTCGCGTTGGGCCTCGCGCTGGCGGCGCCCGGAGACGCGTTGGCAGCTGCTGCTCGGTGCGGAGGGATTGGTGCTGGTCCTGCTCGGTTTGCTGGGGCTGGCGAATGCCGGTTGGCGGGCGTCCGGGGACGTTCCGGTGCTGGTGGTCTTCCAACTCAACACGGTGCACAGCGTCCTGCTGCTGATCGTCGGCGTGCTGGCGCTGGTCGCCGCTCCGTGGCGGCGTGGGGTGGCGCTGTTCGCCGCGCTGCAGATGGTCGGCGGCGTGTTGCTGTTCGTCTACGGCACTGCGGAAAGCACTGCGGGCGAAGGGCGAACGCCGTTCCTGCTGCACCCCGCCGAGAACTTCCTGCACGCGGGGCTGGCCGTGCTGGGATTCATCATCCTGTGCGGAGTGGAGTCGACGCCCCGCCCGGCCCGGCCACGTCGCCGCCTGGTCGCCAGGAACTGAGATGGAGCCGGGCGTGCACCCACGGTCTTTGATCCGGCGACCGGATGTTGCGGGCACTGTCACGTTTCCTCGCCGGGCAGGGCATTCCGGCGATCGAGCAGGTGCCGAAGGTAGTCGAACCGCTGCTTTCCGCCGCATCGTCCGGAAGCGTCCGGTTGAAGAGCCGCCGCACCACCGCTTCCCGAACAGCCTCCACAGCGCGTACGACCCCGCCACACACCAAGCCACCACCGAGATCAACGAAAACCGGGGTTGACTTAGGCAACTCAGGGATGCTCGGGCCGCACGTCCGCCTGGCCGGAGTGGTCGGGTTCGGAAGCGGCCGGATGTTCGTTGTTGTTCTCCGTCCACAACCGGTTTTTTCGATGCTTGTCGGCGGCTAGGCGGATAGGGTTTCGAACATGGTGGGTTCATTGCTGGGGACCGAGGTCCAACGGGTCGAAGACCCGGAACTGCTTCGCGGTCGGGGCACCTACGTCGGCAACCTCGAACTGGAGGGCATACTGCACCTCGGGTTCGTCCGCTCGCCGGTCGCGCACGCGCAGATCGGCAGCATCGACGTCGCAGAAGCCGCCGCCGCGCCGGGCATCGTCGCCGCATTCTCCGCGGCTGACCTGGACGTGCCGATCCCACCGCCGTTCGTCGACCTCAACCCGAACGTCAAGCGACCCCCGCTGGCCACCGACCGGGTACGGTTCGTCGGCGAGGCGGTCGCGGTGGTCGTCGGCGAGAGCGCCGCTGCGGTCGCCGACGCGATCGAGCTGGTCGACGTCGACTACGACCCGTTGCCCGTCGTCGCGGACCCGGAACAGGCCTTGGATCCCGAGGCGGAGCAGCAGTTCCCGGAGCTGGGGTCGAACGTGGCAGGTGGGTACCGCGACTCGGCCGGGGCGGACGTGCTGGCCGAGGCGGACGTCGTGGTGCGGGCCCGCATCGAGAACCAGCGTGTCGCGGTGGTTCCGCTGGAGGGCAATGCGATCGCGGTGCAGCCGGGCGGCCCGGACGATGAATACGAGGTCACGGTGTACGTCTCGACGCAGATGCCGCACGGCCTGCGCGACGGGGTGGCCAAGGCCTTTGATTGGCAGCCGGAGCGGGTGCGGGTGATCTCCCCGCACGTCGGCGGCGGGTTCGGCGGAAAGGCCGGGGTGATCTCGGAGCACGCGGTCGCGATCGCGGCGGCCAAGCGCCTGGGACGCCCAGTCCGGTGGATCGAGACGCGCTCGGAGAACATGCAGGCGATGCCGCACGGCCGCGCGCAGGTGCAGTACGCGGAGCTGGGGCTCAAGCGCGACGGCACCATCGTCGGCCTGCGCTGCCGCGTTATCGGGGATTCCGGCGCTTACGCGGGCTGGGGCGGCGCGCTGGCCTTGAGCTCGACGCGCATGATGTCACAGGGCGTCTACCAGATTCCGAAGATCAGCTACGACGCGCTTGCCGCGATCACCAACACCACGCCGACCGGCGCGTTCCGCGGCGCGGGGCGGCCGGAGGCAGCGGCGATGCTGGAGCGGCTGATGGACCTGGCCGCCGCTGAGCTTGAGATGGATCCGATCGCGTTGCGGCGCAAGAACTTTCTCGTTCCGGAGGCCTTCCCGTACAAGACGGTGGTCGGCGCCAATTACGACAGCGGAGACTACGCGCTGCCCTTCGACGAGGCGCTCCGGCTGGCCGACTACGACGCGCTGCGTGCCGAGCAGGCGCGTCGCATCAATGCCGGTGAGAAGGTGCTGCTGGGCATCGGGGTGAGCGCCTACGTGGAGATCACCGGCGGTGGTGCGGGGGACTACGCCGAAGTCGAAGTGCACGAGAACGGCGCCCGGATCAAGGTCGGCACGTCCGCGCACGGCCAGGGGCACGCCACCTCGTTCGCGATGATCGTCTCCGACACGCTGGGCATTGCGATGGAGTCGATCGAGTTCGTGCAGTCCGACACGGCGGAGGTGCCGCGCGGCGGCGGGACGAGCGGGTCCCGGTCGCTGCAGATCGCCGGCAGCGCCGTGCAGGAGGCCGGCCAGGCGGTGCTGCGGAAGGCCAAGGAGCTGGCCGCGTCCCGGCTGGAGGCATCCGTCGACGACATCCAGCTGACCGACGGCGGCGAGCTCGGCGTGGCCGGGGTACCGAGCGCGACGATCGCCTGGGCGGAGCTCGCCCGCGTCGCCGGCGAGGACGGCGGTCGGCTGGCCGCGAACATCGACTTCGAGCCCGCAGGGGCGACGTTTCCCTTCGGCGCGCACGTGTCGGTGGTCGAGGTGGACGTGGAGACCGGGTTCGTCCGGCCGCTGCGGCACATCGCGGTGGACGACTGCGGGCGGGTGCTCAATCCGATGATCGTGCGCGGCCAGCAGCACGGCGGCGCGGCCCAGGGCATTGCGCAGGCGCTGTGGGAGCAGGTGACCTTCGACGCCGAGGGCAACCCGGAGACCGGCACCCTCGCTGACTACGCGATCCCGTCGGCGGCGGACCTACCGTCCTTCGAGGCTTCGAACACCGAGACGCCGAGCCCGCACAACCCGTTGGGTGCCAAGGGAATTGGCGAGTCCGCCACCGTCGGCTCCACGCCTGCGGTGCAGAACGCGGTGGTGGACGCGCTCAAGCACCTCGGGGTGCGGCACGTCGACATGCCGACCACTCCGGAACGGGTGTGGAAGGCGATCCAGGCCGGCGGGTCGGAGACGCACTGGCAGGAGCCGCCGGCTGCCTTCGACGCGCTGCCGGTGCGTCCTGAGGATGCCCCGGACGATGCGGAGGAAGCCGTGGCCTGATCCCGTCTTGTTTCGAGGTGAGGGGCATTCCTGACCGAGCGGTCGAGGGTGCCCCTCACTCATTACCCGAACGGGTTCGGCGCGTTCGGTAGGTACGCATCTTGTGGCGTGCTCCGCAGATGTCCATGCTGCACCAGATGCTGTTATTGCCGGGGGAGCGGTCGTAGTAGAGCCAGCGGCAGTCTTCGGCGCGGCAGACCTTGAGCCGGCTGGGCTTGCCGGTCAGCCCGTCGATGACCAGGGTCGCGATCAGCCGGCCGATCAGCCGCTCGGCCGCGGTGGCGTGCGCCGTCGGGAGGATCACCTGGCCGTCCTGCCACTGCGGCGGACGCAGGAGACGGCGCGCGTAGTCGTTCAGCGCCGCTGAGTCGGCTCCGGCGAGGTGCGCGCGGATCGCCTCGCGGGCGCGCACCAGTTCTCGGTGTGCGGAATCGTCCAGTTCGTTGGCCAGGTCGTGCCATTCGCGCGTGCGCAACCAGTCCCGGGTGTTCGCCAGGTCGGCGAAGGCGTCCTCGTCGTGCAGGAAACGTGCGGAATTGCCGAACGCCTCGACTGCTTCCAACTCGCCCGGCGCGGCCGGTCGGTCGTATGCCACGAATTCAGATTACCGGCATTGCTCCTCAGCTGGTAACGTTACTATCTAAGCTGATTAGACGGTAACGGGAGGTTCGGCATGGGCTGGGAGCTGCCGGAGCAGTACGAGTCGCCGCACGGGACGGTGCGCTGGGCGAGCCTGGGGCAGGGCGACCCGGTGGTGCTGCTGCACGGGACACCGTTCTCGTCGTACGTCTGGCGCGACGTCGCCGGTGTGCTCAGCGCCCGGCACCACGTGTTCGTCTGGGACATGCCGGGCTACGGACGGTCGGAGAAGCGCGACGGCCAGGACGTCTCGCTGGCGGCCCAGCAGGAGGTGTTCACCGGCCTGCTGCGGCACTGGGGCCTGCGCGCTCCCTCGGTGGTCGCCCACGACTTCGGCGCAGCGGTGGCGCTGCGATCGACGTTGCTGGACGGTGTCCGATATGGACGGCTGGCGCTGGTCGACGCGGTCAGCGTGCGCCCGTGGGGATCGGACTTCTTCCGCCTGGTGCAGCAGAATTCCGAGGTCTTCGCGGAATTGCCGCCGAACCTGCACGAGGCGCTGGTCCGCGCCTACATCGCGACGGCGGCGCACCGCGAACTGCGCGGCGAGGTGCTCGACGCGCTGGCCGCACCTTGGCTCGGCGAGGCCGGCCAACCGGCGTTCTACCGCCAGATCCACCAGGCCGACGAACGCTTCACCCGCGAGGTGGAGGACCGCTACGCGGAAGTCGACTGCCCGGTTGTGCTCGCCTGGGGTGACCACGACACCTGGCTACCGCCGGACCGCGCGAAGAACCTGGCGCATCGGTTCCCGCACGCCGACCTGAACTGGATCGCCGGGGCCGGGCACCTGGTCCAGGAAGACAACCCGGCGGCCCTCGCAACGCTGATCAACGACTTCCTCGGCAGCTAACCGAGATGCCGTGCCCGGGCGGCTCCCCCGTACCGGTCCCGGCCGCGATTTCAATGAGCGTTTTCCAAACTCTTTTTGCGAGGAGAATAACAACGGCGACAACGATCACCGATGTCCATGTGGCGGTCGTGAGCGTCATCCAGGCCCCGGGCAGTGGCGCCTTCGGAGGGGACGAAGAAGGCCGCACCGCCACCGACACCGAATCCGGCAGTACCAGCGGCAACGATGACGCTTCGATTGGCAACTGGCTGGATGGCGGGCCGATACGAGCGCCCAGGACAGCGGCGGTCATGGGGGGTAAGACGGCGAGCCGCTTCGCGGGGTTCCTGTAGCAGAGTGGACATGTGTCGCTGCTACCTCGTCCGCCGATCCGGCGGAGCGTTCAACGGTGTTGGCTGCTGTGGCGCGGCATCCGGGTGGACTGCCGGTGCTTCCGCGCATCGGAACCGGTCGGTGCCGGTTCGGTGGTCCGGACCGGGCTGCTGGGGTCTTGGCCGTGTTCGCCGGACTCGCGGGCGATGCTCCGATCGAGCTGCGGCACGTGCTCGTGGGTGCTGTGCCGGTGGCGGTGTTGTTCGGATTGTCCGGACTGGTTGAGGGTCGCTCGAAACCGTACGGCCCGGCGTTGGGAGTTGTGCTTCAGATCGGTGCCGATGTGGCTGATTTCGACCACGGTGGCGACCGCGTCCTTTTCGCCTACATTCCCCCGGCTCGAGGTTGCCGGTGGTGCTGCTGAGCCTGGTGAGGCGAAAGAGGTTCGGGAGTACCTCGACGACAGGGCTCGCTGCCGTTGGTGGCCCGCCGGGACGTCTTCGACGCCAACAACGCTCCGGGCCCGCCGTACGCCTCCGCCACGACCGGATCCGGCGTGGTGCTGGCGCACGGCGGCGCGAACCGGCACGAGCGGCTGACGAGCCTGCTGGCGGATGCCGGAAGTTTACTGCGGGATCCCAATCGGCCGATTGGTCCTCTGTGGGCGGACATCGCCGAATTGGGTATCAAGATCAAATAAATCGCGTGATGTGCGGTCGGGGTGGCGGCGCGGAGCCCCCGACCGGTCGTAGATTGGTGGCGGCGCGAATGCGGTGAGCCGACCCCGACGACCTCACCGCCGATCCACGGCCGGGGAGGAACGCAGTGGCCCAGCAGGAGGAGACCGCGCGGCGCCGGTGGCGCAGCCGGATGCCGAGCATCACCGCCAGCACGGTGCTCGTCGTGGCGCTGCTGTGCGTGGCCTCGGCGGTGGGCCTCGCGCTGTTCGGGAACATGCAGCCGGTGCGCAGGTTCGTCGACAACGTCCTGTTCCCGGCTCCGCCGAACCTCGCTTACGGGGCATTCCTAGCGGTGCTGGCGGCCGCGCTGAAACGCAGGAAGTGGCTGGCGCTGTGGATCCTGATCGGCATCCTGGCGCTGCAGGTGCTCGGCGACGTCGTGATGCTCGTGGTGCTGGGCGACCGAATCCAGGCGCTGTGGATGGAGGAGCTGGGCGCCCGCTACCACGTGCCGATCGCCCACGAGTGGGTCTTCGGCACCAACATCATCGTCTCGGCGCTGGCGTTCGTGCCGCTGTGGCTGGCGCGCGGCGAGTTCTACGGCCGCGCGAAACGCGGCAGCGGCTACCAGGCGGCGGTGGTGTTCGTACTGCTCATCGCCGCGTTCGTGGGGCTTGGCTACGGCCTGGTCTCGTTGTTCCCGGGTTCCCTGCGAGGCGCGCAGGAACGGTTGACCTGGACCCTCGAACGGGTACTCGGCGGCGCGATCGACTTCAACATCACCGGGGTCGGGCACGCGCCCGGCTGGGTCAACTTCGTCCTCGGTCTGTTCGGCGCGGCTGCCCTGTTCGTCGCGCTGTTCCTGCTGCTGCGCGCTCAACGGCTCGCCGCCGCCTTGAGTCCCAACGAGGAACATCAGGTTCGGCGGCTGCTCGCCGAGCACGGCGAACGCGATTCGCTGGGCTACTTCGCCACCCGCCGCGACAAGGCGGTGCTGTTCTCCGACAGCGGCAAGGCCGCCATCACCTACCGGGTGGTAGCCGGGGTCTGCCTGGCCAGCGGTGACCCGCTCGGCGACCAGGAGGCTTGGCGGCCGGCGATCGACAAGTGGCTGGCGATGTGCCGGGAGTACACCTGGACGCCGGCGGTGATGGGCGTCAGCGAACCCGGTGCGACGGCGTACTCGCGCGCGGGGATGAAGATCCTTCAGCTCGGCGACGAAGCGGTGCTCTACGTCGCGGAGTTCGGCCTGGACGGCCGGGACATGCGCCCGGTGCGGCAGGCGGTGAACCGGGTTCAGCGCGCCGGGCACACCGCGCGCATCCGGCGGCACCGGGAGGTGCCAGAGGCGGAGATGGCCGAGATCGCGCGGCTTGCCGAAGCCTGGCGCGACACCGAGAGCGAGCGCGGCTTCTCGATGGCGCTCGGCCGGCTCGGCGATCCGCAGGACGGTGACTGCGTGCTGGTCGATGCGCAGACCGACCGCGGCGAGCCAGTGGCGCTGCTTTCGCTGGTTCCGTGGGGCCACAACGGGCTGTCGCTGGACGTCATGCGCCGCGACCGCAACTCGGACAACGGCGTCGTCGAGTTTATGGTCAGCGCGCTGGCTCAGGCCGCGCCGCGGCTCGGGGTGGAGCGGATCTCGCTGAACTTCGCGATGTTCCGCGCCGCGTTCGAGGAAGGCGCGCGGATCGGTGCCGGTCCGGTGCTGCGGGCCTGGCGAGGCCTCCTGCTGTTCTTCTCCCGGTGGTGGCAGCTGGAGTCGCTGTACCGGTCGAACGTCAAGTACCTGCCGCACTGGTTCCCGCGTTACGTGGCGTTCGCCGAGCGGCGCGACCTCGCGAGGGTCGGCATCGCCTCGGCGGTCGCGGAGGGCTTCCTGCCCACGCCGCGCCGGAGGTCCACATTGGACGAGGAGGTGGAACTCCCGGAGGTGGAAGCGGAATCCGAGGTGCCGCGGCGCGTCGGATCGGAGCAGCAGCAGGTGCGGCAGGACAAGCTGGACGCCTTGCGGGCCAACGGCATCGATCCCTACCCGGTCGCGGTGCCGCGCACGGAACGCTGCCGGATCGTCGCCGTGAACTACCGGGACCTCCCGGCCGACGCCAGGACCGGCGAGCACACCTCGGTGGCCGGGCGCGTGGTGCTGCTGCGCGACCACGGCGGGGTCTGCTTCGCGACGCTGCGGGACTTCTCCGGCGACCTGCAGGTAATGCTCACCACCAAGGAATCCGGGACCGAGCTGCAGCAGGCCTGGCGGCAGCGGGTCGACATCGGCGACCAGGTGTCGGTGACCGGCGAAGTGGTCACGTCGCGGCGCGGCGAGGTATCGGTGCTGGCGAGCGACTGGCAGTTGGCGGCGAAGTGCCTGCACCCGCTGCCGGACAAGCACCGGGGCCTGCTCGATCCCGAAGCCCGGGTGCGGCAACGCCACGTGGACCTGATCATGCGCCCCGAAGCCCGCGACACCCTGCGGGCCCGCGGCGCGGCGGTGCACGCGCTGCGGGAAACGCTGGTTCGGTCGGAGTTCCTCGAAGTCGAGACGCCGATGCTGCAGCCGGTACACGGCGGGGCCAACGCGCGGCCGTTCACCACCCACAGCAACGCCTACGACATGCAGCTGTACCTGCGGATCGCCCCGGAGCTGTACCTCAAGCGGCTGTGCGTGGGCGGCGTGGAGCGGCTGTTCGAGATCGGCCGGAACTTCCGCAACGAAGGCGTTTCGCACAAGCACAATCCCGAGTTCACGATGCTGGAGGCCTACCAGGCCTACGGCGACTACACGACGATGCGCGAGCTGTGCCGGCAGCTGGTGCTGGCCGCTGCGACCGCCGCGCGCGGCACGCCCACGGCCGTCGGCCCGGACGGCCAGTTCGACCTCGGTGGTGACTGGCCGGTCGTGTCGGTCAACGAGGCGGTGTCGGCGGCGCTGGGCGAGGAAGTCACCGCCGACACCGAGCTGCCCCGCCTCCAGAAGCTGTGCGATGCGGCGTCGGTGCCATACCAGGAGAGCTGGGTGCGCGGCGCGGTGCTGCTGGAGATGTACGAGCGGCTGGTGGAAGCCCGCACCACCGAGCCCACGTTCTACACCGACTTCCCGGCCGAGGTCTCGCCGCTCACCAGGCCGCACCGGACCGATCCGCGCCTGGCGGAGCGCTGGGACCTGGTCGCGTTCGGCACCGAGCTGGGCACGGGCTACTCGGAGCTGGTCGATCCGATCGAGCAGCGCCGCCGGCTCACCGAGCAGTCCATGTGCGCCGCGGGCGGCGACCCGGAGGCGATGGAGCTCGACGAGGATTTCCTCGCGGCCCTGGAGCACGCGATGCCGCCCACCGGCGGGCTGGGGCTCGGCGTGGATCGGCTGATCATGCTGCTCACCGGCGGATCTATCCGCGAGACCCTGGCGTTCCCGCTGGTCAGGGCGGACCTCGCCGCTCGGCGCTAAGCCGTTTCGGCACCATGTGCCGCCACGCGAGCTCGGCCAGCTGCTCGGCCAGCTGCTCGACCAGCTCGGCCAACCGCTCGGCCAGCTCGGCCAGCGCGATCGACGACCAGCCTGCCGAACGGCCCTGGACCAGCGTGCCGATCTCAGCGATCGACGCCGGATGCGGTCGCGGCGGCGCTGGCTCGTCACGCACGCGAGACGCTGCACCTGTGGCCAGGGCGGGGCGGGATCATCGACACCACGCTCACGGTGGCGCGCCGTGGTGGCCTCGCCGAGTGCGACTGGCGCGGCCGGGGACGGCACTGGCTGTGGTGGATCACCGACCAAGGCCGAGCGGTGTTCGCCACCCTCGCGGCCGCGTGACCTCAGCTCGAAGCCACGGACCCCGGCCCAGAGGAGGGTGACCAGCAAAAAACACGGATGTAGTGGGTGTAGCCCCGGAGGCAGGCTGCGCTTCGGCCATCAGCGAGCCTGCCAACAGTCGAGGTGATCGTTCAGGCGGCCGCCGAGGCGGAATTGTGTGCCTGCACGCGGGGGGCTCGGCGGCTTTCGTGTGCAGCGGCCAGGCTGGCTTGGCAGGTCCGGGTGATCTGCCGGGTTGCCGCCGTCTCGGGGGTCTGGCGGCACCACGTGCACACTACGGTCACCGATCTGGTCACCTCGTCGACCGCGACGGATGCCTCGGCCTCGCAGGGGCGGCACCAGCGGTGCCCGGTGACGGGGATGACATGCATCGGCGAGGCTATGCATTCGTGTGCCCAGCGACGGTGAACGTGGCAGGTGATGCGATCGTGAGCCGAAATCTCCTCGCGTTCCTCCATCGCATCCTCGAGGACCAAGGTGCATGCGAGGCGCTGGTCACGGACGTCCGCGTAGCGCTCGCCGTACCGCAGTACCTCCGTGGCGCTCGGCCGGGAGGGGTGCGACGAACGTCGGGGGCGCGGCGAATCCGATTCGATTCGGTCGGGATGGGACAGAGGGAGCATGGTTTGGCCTTTGACGGATCTGCTTATCGGTTGTCATCAGTGTCTTTAGCCCCGGATACGCAAACATCGGTGGCACTACGTAGACAGCACCCGTATCTCGCAAACCCGCAAAAATGCGGGTTTGCGTGGGGAGCAGCTCTACGGTTTTGCCATGCCGCGCGGGAGTCTGGGAAGCCACGACCCTGGCCCAGAAGAGGGTGACCAGTACAAACACGGGATGTCGTGGGTGCCGCCTTAGGCCGAACCCGCTGGGGAACCCCCGGGTGAACCCGCTGCGGCACCGCCGGCATCAGCGAGCGCGCTGCAGTTGCTCGCTACCGCCTGGCCTCATCTGGTTCATGGCGGCTGCTGTAGATGGTTGGCCTCTGCGCCGAGCCCGGCCGAGAGGCATACCTGGCACGTCTAGGTGCGGTCCCAGCAGGCGCTGGGATTCCGCCCGGTGCGCCTCCTGCAGCTCCTCCAGCTGCTCGCGGGCCTTCTTTTGGATGACCGCGATGCGCTTGCAGAACATGGTCACCACGTCACCCCGCGCCGTCGTGCGGCAGACTTGGGCGATCTTGCCCGGCGGAACACCTGCAACCACACCTGGTGGCGCCCAGATCGTCGAGCTCCTGCAGGTGCGCCAGGCGGGCCTTGAACTTGCCCAGCGTCGCAGCCTTCGCCGGATCCTTGAGCCGGTCGAACCCGTTGCGCCGCGTGGTCGGGTCCACCACCAGCAGCCTCTGCTGCATCGAGCGCCGCACCGTCAGCGCGATCTTGCACCGCCACGGCGTGGCAATGCGCCAGCGTGGTCTATCCGAGGAGCAGATCGACGACGCGGTCCGGCTCTACAACCAAGGGTGGTCGTTGGCCCGGATCGCCGCACGCATGGACGTCGCCGCCGGCACCGTCGGCCAACGCCTGCACGAGCGCGGCGTCACCATGCGCGACACCCAAGGCCAGCCCCGGGAAGGTGACGCCCGATGAACAGCACGCCATCCACACCGAGCAACGCCTCCGGCCGGTCACTGCGGCTGCAGTGCGCGTGCACTGCAGCCGCAGTGACCGTTGAAACGGCCTACGTGTCCTACTGGACGAGCATTGGTGAACGTCCTGGGTGCCGCCATGTCCCTGTTTGTCCTGCTGTGGTCAACCGAGTCGGCGCGAGGCCGCCGCGGGCGAAGCCCGCCGCTCGCCGGAGGGCGGCGATGGTCGGCCGCTCGTCGTCGGCTCGCGTGACGACGGCGATCTGAGGGGCCTCTGCCTCCAAGGGAACGAACCGTATGTCAGGGCGCGGATAGAAGTCGCGTGCCACCTCGTGGGCAAGCGCGATGTATCCGCTGGTGGCGACGGCGGTCGGGGTGGCAGCCGGATGACGGACGACCGGTGCGCTCGGCGCCGGTTCGGCGGCAGGCCCGAGCCAATCGCGCATCACCGGGCTCAGGGGTGGAGTCGCCAGCCATGGCCCGTCAGCGATGTCGTCCATGGTCAGCGATGTGGCGTCGGCGAGCAGCGACCGGGTCGGCACCACCGCGACGCGGGGTGACGACAGGACGACGTCGGACCGCAACCCGTCCACCGGACCGGCGTGCCACACGATCCCCGCATCCACGGTGCGGTCGAGCACGGCGTGATGTTGCGTGGCCCAGTCGAGGTCGACGTGGTCGATGCGCAAGCCTGGCACCTGAGCGCTCAGCGACTCGTGCAGGTCATCCCACCTCTGCCCCGCTCCGAACCCGAGCACCCCGAGGCGCAGGGTCTGCGCGTCCTCCCGCGCACTCAGACCTGGCGCGCTCGGCGAGCTGATCCACCGCGTCGAGGAGTACCCGAGCCTCGGCGGCGAGCCGCACCCCCGCCGGCGTCGGGGGGCCATGGCAGAGGCTGACCCGGGTCCTGGAAGCGGGCGTGCCCGCCGGGTGGACCGCTGACGAGGCTTACGGCCAGGACTCGACATCGCATCGTGCGTAGCCAGGTGGGCGGTAGTTCAGAACAATTTTGACTGATGATCGCGGCGGTCCGGTGCTGGCCCGCGAGGTCTACTTCTCCGTGGCACACCTGCTTAATCTCGAGGTGGACCTGCTGTTTTTCGATACCCCCAGCACCTATTTCGAGACCGGGCAAGCCGACGAGGCGGTGTCACGCGATCAGCACGGCAGGCGGGTCGAGCCGGATGCTCCTGCGGCCGCGGGCGAGGGTTCCGTGCGTTCGGCAATTCCAAAGATCACCGCGACGACCTGCCGCAGGTCATCGTGGGGATGGCGGTCAGCCGTGACGGGATCCCGGTGCGCTGCTGGTCCTGGCCCGGCAACACCGCCGATTCCGCTGTGATCCGCCAGGTCCGTGACCAGCTACGTGAGTGGAACCTGGCCCGGATCGTCTGGGTCGGCGACCGTGGCTTCGCCTCCGAAGCCAACCGCCGGTATCTGCAGCAGGGCGGCGGGCACCACATCCTCGGAGAGAAGCTGCGCGGCGGCACCGCCGCGGCCGACACCGCCTTGTCACCTCAGGGCCGCTACCAGAAGGTCCGCGACAACCTCGAGATCAAGGAAGTCCGCCTCGATCCGGACCTGGCCGACGATCGCTTCGTGATCTGCTTCGGGCCCCGACGAAGCCGAACGCGACCGCGTCACCCGCGAGCGGCATGTCAGCACCCTGACCGAACTCATCACCGACTCCGACAAGCTACACAAGACCAAACGGGCCGAGCTACGCGGCGTGATCTCCACCAAGAAGCACCTCAACCGCTACCTGCGCCTGACCGCGGGCGGGCTGCTACGCGTCGATCAGGCCGCGATCAAACGCGAGGCCAACCTCGACGGCAAGTACCTGCTGCGTTGCTCGGATCCGAGACTGTCAGCCGAGGACATCGCGCTGGGCTACAAGCAACTACTCGAAGTGGAACGCGGTTGGCGCGACATGAAGACGGTGCTGGATCTGCGGCCGGTCTACCACCGCCGCGAAGACCGCATCCGCGCCCACGTCCTGCTCTGCTGGTTGGGTCTGCTGCTCATCCGCGTCGCCGAGAACCGCACCGGCCGCCGCTGGCCCGACCTGCGCCGCGACCTCGACCGTATCCGCCTGGGCACCTTCACCGGCCCAGCCGGCGTCTTCCGCCGCCGCACCGACCTCACCCCCACGCAGACAGCACTGTTCACCGCACTCGACATCAACCCGCCCCCTCTGGTCATCGAGGCCGCACCCGGATGACCAGCACCGATTTCCGAAGCCTAGTGACACGCCCCGCCACCGGGCCGTCGAAGAGCCGCACCTCCTCGACGATGCCGGAATCTGCGGCAGCCGCGGCCGGCGCCTCGGCTTCGGCAAGCGAGGGCAATCACGTGGTCGCCGTCCTCGTCGATCGAGGCGAAGCTCTGGCGCGCACCGCGTCGGCGGGCGTGCGAAAGTGCTTGCCCTCCGCCGTCTCCGGCTGCGCGAGCACATGACAGCGGAACTCGGCGATCTCGCTCATGGGCCCCCGGCGCGTCAATGGGCGGAAGCAATCGCCAGATTGTGACCGCGCACACCGGCAACGGTGCTTGGACCCGGTGGCTACGCGCCCGGATCGGCCATCGTTCCTACTGCTCAGGGCCTGCGGGTGTTTCTGGGTGCCGCAGGGCCCGCTTGGGAACTCATCGTGGGCCGGTGGCATACGTGCGGTCGTTGGTGTGAAGCGAACGGACTGTTCGCGTAAATAGGCGTGGTGAATGGTCCGTTCGCCTCACCAATCACCGGCACTGCCCCGGCGAGTTCGGGTGGTCCGGGCCCGCGAGGGCGCGTTAAGGGCCTTGGTGCTTCGGGGCACTCGCGGCGCCGCGACAACGCCACATCTCCAACAGCCGCCATGGCGACTAGACGCGCGTCAGGGGCTTTGACGTGCGGAAACGGTGGTTCTGTCAGTGGTGTGCCGGTGGTTGCTCGGCGGTGAAGTTCTCTGCGGCGAAGGTCAGCAGGTAGGGCAGGCCGATGCGGGCGTTGCGCCATGTGTGCCATTCGCCCGGTTCGGTGCGCACCGCGACGTTCGCGCCGTGGGCGGAGAGCTGGTTGCCGAGCCGGTATGCGAGGTCGACGTCGGAGTGTGCGACGACACCGGCGTGCAGCATCACCGAAAGCGGTCGCGTCAGCGGTAACGTTGGGAGGTAATCGCGCGGGGTGTTGGCGCGCAGCAGGTCGGGGTGGCCGTCCAGCAAGGTGGTGTCGGGGTCGTCGTAGGGCTCGCTGGCCAAGATCACCGAGTAGGTGTTCTGGTTGCGCAGCGCCAGGTTCAGCGCGCAGAACGCGCCGCCGCTCATCCCGCCGATCGCCCGGTCGCCCCGGTCGGGCAGCGTGCGGAACCGGGCGTCGATCGCTTGCGGCAGGGTCGTGGTCAGGTACGACTCCAGCTGCGGGCCGCCCGGCACGTTCAGGCACTCCCAGTCGGTGCCGGTGCCCGCGGTGGCGTCCACCGCGACGACGATCATCGGCCGCGCGGCGCGGGCGTCCGACAGCGCCTGCAGGGTCTGCACCGCGCCACCCGGGCCGAGCCAGTCGTCGGGCCCGCCGCTGGGGTAGCCGTGCACGAGGTAGACCACCGGATAGCGGTCGTTGGCCCGCGCCGGGTCGTCGTATCCGGGCGGCAGCAGCACCCGGGTGCGGCCGGTCGGGATGCCCAGCCGCGGATCGGGCAGCGAGACGTCGGTCACTCGCACGCCGCCCGGCACCAGGTTCGGCCGAACCGCAGTTGATTCGGTGTCGCTGTTGCCGCCGCTGGCGAGCATCAGCAACCGACCGAAGTCGTCGAGCGACCGAACGTAGCCGACGTAGCTGTTGACCCCGGCCGCGCATGTCAGCAGCGCCAGCAGAACCGGGGCGGAATAGGCGATTCTGCGCAATTTTCGCCGCTTCACGACAACGATCGCACCAATGGCCAGCAGCGCGAGAGCTCCCATCAGCACCACGGACTCCAGTGGGCTGCGCCCGCCCGCCTGTTCGGTGACCGAAGCGGGGAGCTGCGGTCCCGTGCCTATGCCACTCGTCAATGCCACCCGCACGAAGACGATTATTACCCATCGGGTGGAACCGCTGTGTTGTCCGGCTATTTCGTCCGTATGGCCCGATTTTCCGGTTCGTTCCGGGAAAACCCCAGGTACGCTGGCGGGCGTCCACATCGGTCGGTGTCGGGATTCTGGGAGGTTGCCGGGAATGCCGTGGTTGGCCGATTTCTGCGCGGATCTCTCACTGGTCGATTTCTGGCCGGTGCGCGTGCTGCTGCTGGCCGCAGCGCTGCTGTTGCTCGTGGTGCTGATGTGGCGGTTCCGTGACCGCGCTGCGCGCTGGCTGCTCGTCCCGCTCGTCGTGGCCGCGCTCGCGCTGAACGCGCTGGTCGGGGTGAACGCGTACTTCGGCTACTACCTGACGCTCGCTCAGGCGCTCGGGGTGGCCGAGGAGAGCGAGGGTTCCCTGGCGATGCTCAACGCCCAGATGGCACCGCCGGCGTCCGGCATCGTGGTCACCGTCGACATCCCTGGCCGGGCCTCCGGATTCCAAGCACGCCCGGCCAACCTGTACCTGCCGCCCGCGTGGTTCGCCAGCCCGCGGCCGAGGTTGCCGGTGATCGTCCTGCTGCACGGCACTCCGGGCAGCCCGACGGACTGGCTGGACGGCGGATCGGCGCAGCGGACCGCCGACCGGTGGGCGGCCCAGCACGGTGGCGTCGCGCCGATCGTCGTGATCCCCGATGTCAACGGCGGTGTCTTCGCGGACACCGAATGCGTCGACAGCGCCCGCGGCAACGCCGAGACCTACCTGACCGAGGACGTCCCCCAGTTCGTGCACAGCAGGTTCCTCACCCGCGACCCCGGACGGGACTGGGCGGTGGCGGGGCTCAGCGAAGGCGGCAGCTGCGCGATCATGCTCGCGTTGCGCCATCCCGATGTGTTCGCGACTTTCGGGGACTTCGGCGGCTTGCTCGGCCCGCGCGATGGCGACGTGAACGACCCGGCGGGGACTGCCGATGCGTTGTTCGGCGGCTCGCAGCAGGATTTCGACGCCCATGAGCCGTCCTGGCTGCTGACCCACCGCAGGTTTCCCGGACTGCATGGCTTCTTCGTGGTCGGCGACAACGATCCGGAACCGCGAGCGGCCGTGCACAGGCTAGCCGAGATGTCCCGCCTGGCCGGGATCGACACCGAGCTGGTGGTGATCCCCGGCGGCGAGCATACCTTCGACGTCTGGCGCACCGCCTTCGCTGATGCTCTGCCGTGGATCTCCCATCGGCTTGGCCTAAACCCGGGATGATCTGTTCGCCAGAGTCTTTCTGCGTGGCGGTGCGGGTGGCGGAACCTCAGACGCCAGCTGGACTCCGGGATGTCCAAACGCGGCTCCGGGGCTGTCCTCGCCAGACGAGTCTGAGAACCCGTGGCGGCGCCGCGGGTTCGCCGGGCGGCTCGAAGATCCGGTGAATGCCCTGCAGAACGTGGTGCCGCGCGTCGCCGCGGACCGCGACGACGTCTTTGAACTGGTACAGGTCGTCGCCGTGCTCGGCGGTCAGGTCGGACAGCCAGGCGCGCAGGGCGGACTCGTCGAAGTAGTCCTCCAACTCGACGCCGACGGAGGCCACCGCCGGGTTGTGGAAGTGCTTCTGCTCATCCAGCCAGGCCGGGCGCACGATGCGGTGAAGGCACCGATGCCGAGGATGTCAGCCAGATCAACCAGGGAGTAGCCGGACGTGATTTTAAGGAGAATCCGAAGGTTCGCACGCCCAGGTGTGCGATGTGGCGCAACCGCGCGGTGGGGTCGCGCGTGACGCCGGGGAAGGGCGCAACCTGGCCGTGTGTCCGGGTCTCCGTGATCCGCGCGGTGGCCATCGACGCGGGCTTCATCGGCGGCCCGTACCAGACCAGGCGACCGTCGACCGGGTGGCGGTGAGCGCGACCAGCAGCCGGTCGCGTCCCGCGCGCCAGTGCGCGAGCAGCTCGCCGGGCTCGGCGCGGGCACCTTCCGCGGCTCCGGCGTCCACGCCGATGTGCTCGGATTCCCGGCGCTGCCGTACGAACTCGTCGGGATCGGTGACGGCGAGGAGCGACTTGCCGTCGGTCCAGCCCAGGCGCGCGATCTGGTGGGCGATGCTCTACCCGGCCGCCAGCGTGCGCGTCGCCCAACTGCTTCCGGGGCCAGCCCGGCGACCATCGTGTCCAGGTCCGCGCTTGCGCCGTAGGTCGTCCAGCAGTTCGGTGAGCATCCGGCGCCTGTCCTCGTGAGCGGCATATGGGGCCGCAATGGTCCCACAGCACGCCACCTGTGAAGCGCGATCCGGTCAGGCGGAGTGGAAAACCGGCACGGCTTCGCCGTCATCATGCAGCTCGAAGCCTACGCTGAGCGCGATTCCCTCGGCGAGGTCCTCGGGCGCGACGTCGAGGATCCGCGCGTGCAGCCAGGGCCCTTCGGCGAGCTCGACGATGCCGGCGACGACGTGGCCGCCGCCGGGAACGGGCACCAAGGTCCAGGTCACCAGCGCCGCGGCGCCGCTCGCGGGTAGCCAGCTGAGCTCGGTGGAGCCGCAGGCCGGGCACTGCGGCACGTTGGGCGCGATGACCAGCGGGCACCGCGGGCAGCGCCGGACGAGCAGTTCGCCGCGGGCGCTGCCGTCTAAGAACGCGGCGGACTCCTCGTTGCGGGCAACGGAGATCACGGTTCCTCCATAATGCAGCGATGGTCTTTTTCATAGGCGGCGGTAGCCGCTCGCGGTGTGGATTTAGCTTGCACCGGCGTGGGTTCTCAGGGGCTGTCTCGCGGGGACAGCTCCGACGTGGTGTATTGGCGTGGCATTCATGATGTCGGGAATCCCACGGCGAGATGGCGCCTGAGGTTCCGCTACCGCCCTGCTACGCAAACCACTTTTGAGGCACTCGCTAATCGGGGGAGTTCGGGCTGAGTACGACGGTGCAGTGGTGGGCGAGTATGCCGCCGTTGCCGCTGACCAGGACTACGTCGTTGCGCGGTGCCTGCCGTTCTCCGCCGTGGCCGCGGGCCTGGATCACCGCCTCGGACAGCGGGGTCATGCCCCACATGTAGTAGGCGGACAGCTGGCCGCCGCCGGTGTTGACCGGCAGGGTTCCGCCTGGCGCCAGTGCGCCGGAGGCGACGAACTCGCCGCCCTCGCCCTTGGCGCAGAAGCCGTAGTCTTCCAGCGTGATCAGCACCGTGAAGGTGTAGCAGTCGTACAGCTCGACGACGTCGACGTCGGAGTTCGACAACCCGGCCATCTTCAACGCGGCCGGACCGGCCTGCGCCGCCCCGCTGACCAGGCCCAATTCGCTGCCTCGCGCGGCCGGGTAGTTGGGGTGGCACTGCGCGAAGCCGAGCACGTGCACCGGCGGTTGCCGCAGGTCGGCGGCGCGGTCGGCGGAGCTGACCAGGACGGCGATGCCGCCGTTGCTGACCAGGCAGCAGTCCAGCAGCCGCAACGGGTCGGCGATCATCCGCGACGCCTGGTGGTCGGCGAGCGTGATCGGTTCCCGCAACTGCGCCAACGGGTTGCGCGCGGCCCACTCCCGTTGTGCCACGGCGATCGCGCCGAGCTGCTCGGAGGTGGTCCCGTAGGTGTTCATGTGCCTCCGGGCTGCCTGAGCGTACATGGCGTTCACGCTGGTCAGGCCACTTGCGCCGAGTAGGCCTTCGAAGCCGGTCAGCTCGCGCCGCCCGGTGTAGGCCGTAGCGCTGCCCTTGCCGGGCTGGCGGGGCGCGTCGGCGAAAACGCACACGACGGTGTCGGCCATGCCGGATTGCACGGCCATCGAGGCGTAGGCGAGCATCGAGCCCGCCGATGAGCCGAACGCCTGCATCTCGGTCAGCAGCCGCAGGTCGCGGATCTGAAGTTCCTGCTGAATCGTCCAGATGTCGACGCCGCCGGACACCCCGGAGTTGGCGAGGATGCCGTCCACATCGGACAGATTGAGCCCGGCGTCGGCGGCGGCGGCGCGCACGGCGTCCGCGGCGAACTGGCCCGCGGTGTGGCCGTAGACCTTGCCCAGTTCGGTCATGCCAAGACCGGCGATCACCGGTTGGCGCATTGCGGAGCCCGTCAACGCTGCCTCCTCTGCGCGGCACCGGAGAGATTTCGGACCGAATTGGTCCAAAATCTTCCCGCCATGATGACGCGCCCGCCCTCCACCACGCAAGACACCGTACTGGCCCCGATTTCAATGGAAATCGACGCCCTGGTCTAAATGAGCGTTTCCCATCCTTTTCTTACGTTGCGGTGCGAGTGGCGGAACTCTAAGCGGTCTTCTCGGCTGTGGGATCCCGGAGTTGTGAATGACCAAATTGCGGTCAGATCACCTGGCAGTTGCCCGCTTGGGTGCCGGGGACTCGGCCGACACGAGAAGGCCTCGGCGGGCCAGTTCCGGTTGCACTCCTTCGCCGAAGGCGTACGCCTCTTCCAAGTGCGGGTAGCCGGACAGCACGAACTCCTCGATGCCCACCGCGTGGTACTCCTCGATCAGGTCCGGACCTCGGCGTGGCTGCCGACGAAGGCGGTGCCCGCGCGAGGAACTGTCCTCGGCGCACGGCGCGCGCCCCGGCCGTCGTCCAGACCGGCCGACCGCAGCAGGGAACGGGAATTGCCCTTCTGGTCGCCGACGCGCAGGGTCACCTGCGCCAGTCGTCCGGCGTCGACGGGCGCGGGCACCGGCGCCTGGGCCGGGTCGTCCCGACCGCTCGTGCAGGCGCTGAGCAGACCGGCAGAGGTGATGGAAAGGGCAAGGACAGCAAGGACATCACGACGACGCACGGTCGATTGATTCATCGTTGCGAGAGAACGGCACGCGGGCAGGAGAGAACAGCCCCGAACGGAGTTTGCGAGGATTCAGCGCGAGGAACTCAGCGGGGACGACAGGCGGCGCTGGCCTGCCGTCGCGGATCGGCGTGCAGGCGCCAGGGCAACGCGATGCGTCCGGGCACGAGCACGATGCTGTCAGCCGCCCGCGGGGAAGGTCAACGATGGCTCGGTGGCGCCCACGCTTCGAGGAATTCGGGTTTCACTCGTAAAACGACGCGAAGTAGGCGGCGGCCATGTCCTCGTCGCCGTGACCGGCCGCCTTGGCCCGCCGGAACCGTTCCCGTACTGCGTCGGCGAGGTCGAGCCGCACCGAATCGCCCGCGGCCTCGGCGATCAGCTCCGCGTCTTTGCCCGCGGCGTGCAACGCGAACGCCGGCGTGAAGTCGCCGTTGATGATGGCTGCGCCTTTGATGTGCGCGTATGCCGAATCCGTCGTCGTTTTGCTGATCGCGGACAGGAAGTCCGCGGGGTCCACGCCCAGCGCGCCGGCCAGCGCGATCGCCTCGCCCACCGCGTTCGTGAGCGTCAGGATCCAGTGGTTGACGACGAGTTTCAGCCGTGTTGCGGCCGCGGCCGAGGCGTCCTCGCCGAGCCAGAGGGTGCGTTGCCCGATGGCGTCGAACAGCGGTTGCACGCGATCGCGCACCTCGGTCGGCCCTGCGGCCAGCACGACGAGTTCGCCGCGTTCCGACGGAAGTTTCGTGCCCAGCACGGGCGCGTCGACCAGCGTCACTCCGCCTGCGGTGGCATGTACTTCGGCCAGACCTGCCAGCCCGATCGTGCCCATCTGCACCCAAACCGCGCCCGGCGCCAGGGCGGGGACTGCTGTTTCGCCCGCCGCGACAGTGGAGGGCGCGTCCAACAGCATCGTGATCAGCACGTCAGCGCCCCGGGCGGCTTCTGCCGGCGTCTCCGCGACGGTCGCGCCATCGGTCGACAGCTGTGCCGCCTTGGCGCGCGTGCGGTTCCAAACCCGGACCGGGAAACCGGCTCCCAGCAGGTTGCGCGCCATCGGGGCACCCATCGTGCCGGTGCCCAGGAATGCCACAGAGTTCATCGAATTCTCCTACCGACGGAGGTGAACTCATGGCGATTGTGCTACCGCTCGCCGGTTCGCGCCGCACAACCCCCTAACAGCGGGAAACGGAAACCGTTCAGTTGGCTACTGTGGACAGTGATCGGCGTGCGGGCCCCCACCGGCTGCGGTGTCATGGGGGCATGCGTGAAACAATCCTGGGCAGGACCGGCATGACCGTGTCCCGGATCGCCTTCGGCACCTGGCAGCTCGGCGGGGATTGGGGGTCCTTCGACGAGCGCGCCGCCATCGAAGCGATCCGGCACGCGCGCGAGCTCGGCGTCAACCTGTTCGACACCGCGCAGGCCTACGGGTTCGGGCGGTCCGAGGAAGTGCTCGGCACCGCGCTTCGAGACGAGCTGACCAGGGACCGCGACAGCCTGGTGATAGCGACGAAGGGCGGTATAGATCCCGGTGGCGACCGGCCGCGCGATGCCGGTCGGGCATGGCTGCGCGAGGGCATCGAGGAGAGCCTGCGGGCGCTGCGGCTCGACTACGTCGACCTCTACCAGGTGCACTGGCCGGATCCCGGCACACCAGCCGAGGAAACCGCCGGTGCGCTGCAGGAACTGGTCGAAGAGGGCAAGGTCCGGCACGTCGGGGTGTCCAACTACGACGCCCAGCAGCTGGCCGAGTTCGACCGCTTCCGGCCGGTCGAGACCCTGCAGCCGCCTTACCACCTGTTCCGGCGCGAGATCGAACGGGAGATCCTGCCCTATGCCCGCGAGCACGACATCGGGGTGCTCGCCTACAGCCCGCTGGCCAGCGGGCTGCTAACCGGGCGGCTGACCGTCGACGCCACGTTCGAGCCGGACGACTGGCGCTCGCAATCCTCGGCATTTCGGGGCGAACCGCTACGCCGCAACCTCACCATCGTCGACCGCCTCGCGGAGCTCGCCGCGACGAAGGGCATTTCGGTCGGCCGGCTGGCCATCGCGTGGGTGCTGGCCCAGCCAGGAGTGCACGTGGCGATCGTCGGTGCGCGCAGCGCTCGCAACATCGAGGACAGCCTCGCCGCGGCGGACGTCGAACTCTCTGCCGAGGAGCTGGCGGAGATCGATCAGATCGTCGCAGACGGCGTGTCGATGGCAGGAGCCAGCCCGGAAGGCGTGGCCTGACCGGGAGCGGGAGATTCCGGGCTCATTCCAGGTGGATCTGCCAGTTTCGGGAGAGGAACACAATCGCGGCCAACGCTCCGGCGGACAATACGCCACCGCCTTCGCCTAGGAACAGGCACGCCACTGCGATGATCGCGGCGAACAAGACCAGCGCCATCCGCGGCGACATCAGCGCCCACAGCCGCCGCCACGGGCTGGTCTCGGTCAACCGGCGGGCCAGTTTGGGATCATCACCGATGAGCTGCTGTTCGATTTCCCGCAGGCGGCGCCGCTCATCCCTCGGAAGCATCGCCCACCTCCAACGGCTCATCCCTTTAGTTGAACAAGTATTGCAACGATGGCTTCTTCTGTGAAGGGACCATCGGCACGTGTGACGGGCGGCGCGGTTAGCCTGTGTCCGCGCAATCGTCGTGGCAGGGGAGTTTCCGATGGAGATCTGGGTCAATCCGGCGTGTTCGAAGTGCCGTTCGGCGGTGTCGCTGCTGGACGAGGCGGGGGTGGATTACACCGTGCGCCGGTACCTGGACGAGCCGCCGACGGCCGCGGAGTTGGCCGAGGTGCTGGAACGGCTCGGGCTGGAGCCGTGGGACATCGCCAGGACGGCCGAGCCGGTGGCGAAGGAGCTCGGCCTGAAGACCTGGGCCCGAGAGCCGTCGACCCGAGATCAGTGGATCGAAGCGCTGGTGGCGAACCCGAAGCTCATCCAGCGCCCGATCATCACGGCCGACGACGGCACCACGGTCGTCGCCCGGACCCGGGAAGCCGTGCAGTCGGTGCTGCCCTGAGCGTCCTGGCGCTGCCAGAAACTGTCCAACGCGCCGGGCATTCGGTCTACGGCCAGCCGTGGGGGAGCGGGCTCATGCCGATGACCGGGCCCCGCCAGGCGTAGACCCAGCACGGCCCGCCGTCGAGTTCGATCCGGCGGCGCTCGTACTCCGGTCCTTCGTGCTCGTCGAGCACCGGCCAGGCGCTTTCCGGATCGCGCAGCCGGAAAACCTGTGCGGGCACACGGGAATCCTCGCCGAGCTTCAGCGCGGGGTAGCCGTTGGCGGTGTCGTACAGCGTGCCGGGCAACCACGCCGGCACCGCCGGTCCGATGACCAGCGGTGCCAACAACTGCCAAGCGGTCGCGCCATGTTGGAGCGTGCCGTAGACGGCGATGCGATCGGACACGCCTGCCATGATGCGCCGATCGGTCCCTGCGACGCGACGGTGCTTGCGTTCTTCCGCCGGAAGGCGGGGCGGGCGCTCGTCGCGTCCGCCCCGCCTGCGGTGCCGGGTCAGGCCGCCGTCGCGGCCGGTTTGCCGACCTGGAAGGTCAGCTCGCCGCCCGCCGCGGACACCCGCAGCTCGGCTCCCTCGGTCAGTTCGCCGTCCAGGATCAGGTCGCTGATCCGGTCGTCGACCTCCCGCTCGATCGCCCGCCGCAGCGGCCGGGCCCCGAACTCGGGCCGGTAGCCGCGCTCGGCGATCCAGGCCACCGCCGCCGCGTCGAACTCGACGCCGATGCCCATCGCTCGCAGCCGGCGCACGGTCTGCTCCAGCAGCATCCGGGTGATCGTGTGAAGTTGCTCGCCGTCGAGCCGTTTGAAGACCACGATCTCGTTAATGCGGTTGAGGAATTCCGGTCGGAACGCCTCGCGCAGCCGGGGCATGATCCGCTCGTCGAGCGCTGGGTCGGCGTCCGAAGCGGTGAAGCCGATCTTGCCGCTGGCGCTGGAGACGACCTCAGAGCCGAGGTTGCTCGTCATGATCAACACCGTGTTGGTGAAGTCGACGGTGCGGCCCTGGCCATCGGTCAACCGGCCGTCGTCGAGCACTTGCAGCAGCGTGTTGAACACGTCCGGGTGCGCCTTCTCGACCTCGTCCAGCAAGATCACCGAGTACGGGTGTCGCCGCACGGCCTCGGTCAGCTCACCGGCCTCGCCGTGCCCGACGTAGCCGGGCGGCGCGCCGACGAGCCGGCTGGCGGTGTGTCGTTCCTGGAACTCGCTCATGTCCAGCCGGACCATCCGGTGCTCGTCGCCGAACAGGGACTCGGCCAGCGCCTTGGCCAGCTCGGTCTTGCCGACGCCGGTCGGGCCGAGGAACAGGAAGCTGCCGACCGGCCGATCGGGGTCGCCCAGCCCGCTGCGCGAGCGCCGCACCGCTCGGGCCAGCGCCCGCACCGCGTCGTCCTGGCCGACCACGCGCTGGTGCAGTTCCTGCTCCAGCCCTTGCAGCCGGACCTTCTCGGCCGCGGTCAGGCGGCTGACCGGCACACCTGTCGCCCGCGCGACGACCTCGGCGATGTCCTCGGCGGTCACCTCCAGGATCCCCGCCTCGCCGGGGTCGCCAAGCGCGCCCTGCTCCTCGTTGATCTCGTCGCGCAGCGCGGACGCCCGCTCGTAATCCTCCGCGGCGACCGCCGCGTCCTTGTCCTGCTCCAGCCGCTCGATCCGGCTGCGCAGCTCGGCGCCGTCCGGCGCCACCGTCGACAGCCGCTTGCGCGCACCGGCCTGGTCGATCAGGTCGATCGCCTTGTCCGGTAGGAACCGGTCGTTTATGTACTGGTCGGACAGCTGCGCCGCGGCCTGCACCGCGTCGTCGGTGTAGCGGACCTGGTGGTGCGCCTCGTAGTGCTCGCGCAGGCCCTGAAGGATAGAGACGGTGTCCGGCACGCTCGGCTCGGGCACCTGGACCGGCTGGAAGCGGCGCTCCAGGGCTGAGTCCTTCTCGATGTGCTTGCGGTACTCGTCCAGCGTTGTCGCGCCGACCACGTGCAATTCGCCGCGGGCGAGCCGGGGTTTGAGCATGTTGCCCGCGTCCATCGCGCCTTCGGCGCCGCCGGCACCGACGACGGTGTGCAGCTCGTCGATGAACACGATCAGCTCACCGCTGTGCTCCGAGATCTCGTCGATGACCTTGGTCATCCGCTCCTCGAAGTCGCCGCGGTACCGGGTGCCGGCCAGCATCCCGGGCAGGTCGAGCTGGACCACGCGCTTGCCGGAGAGCACCCGCGGCACCTCCCCGGCTGCGATGCGCTGGGCCAGGCCCTCGACGATCGCTGTCTTGCCGACGCCTGCCTCGCCGATGAGCACCGGGTTGTTCTTGGTGCGCCGGGACAGGATCTCGACGGTCTGCTCGATCTCGTCGGCGCGACCGATCACCGGGTCCAGCTCGCCGTCGCGGGCGCGGGCGGTGAGGTCCCGGCCGTACTGGTTGAGCGTGGGGGTGTTGCTGTTCTCGCGCGGCTGGTCCTGCTCGGTGCGGGGACGTTGGCTCGCGGCGCGTAGCGCCTCGGGCCCGGCGCCGGCGGCACTGAGCAGCCGCCCGGTTTCCGAGTCGGGGCTCGCCGACATCGCCAGCAGGACGTGGTGCGGGCCGATGTATGTGGAGCCGAGCGCGCGGGCCACCCGGTGCGCGTCGGCGAGCACCGTCCGGGCCGCTAGCGTCAACGCGACCGGCCGGTCGCCGACCGCCTCGCCGGCCGCCGGGAGGTGTTCCTCGACCTGCGCTGCGAACGCCTCTACGTCCACGCCGACCTGCGCCAACTGCTCGCGGGTCGGGGTCTCGTGCACGGCCGACCACAGCAGGTGCAGCGCGTCCAAGTCGGTTTGCCCGCGGTCCCGGGCGAAGCGCGCGGCGCCGCTCAGCAGCTGCTGAGCCTGCTCGGTCATCAGCTGGGTGATGTCGATCCGGCGCGAGCCCGGTGCGGCGTCGTCGGCACCGAAGAAGCGCGCGAAGTACTCGTCGAACGGGCCGCCTGCCGGTCCGAAGAACGTCGCCATTCCTAACCTCCTCGCGACGGTGTTGCTGGCCTTCACCGCCATCTCCTTGAGTCTGGTTATATCAACCAACGTCAGTCGGTCCGAAGTAATTCCATCCAGTCACACAAGTGGTGCGCGTCACCACTTGTCGCATCCCGTCGCGATCAATATGGTCCTCTGAAAATATTCTTTCAATGGAATATGTGCTGATGAAGGCGGGATGGACGAGAAGCTGCGGCAGCTCGACGACGGCCCGTACGAGCTGCGGTTCGAGCGTCGGCTCGGGCACGCGCAGGAGAAGGTGTGGCGGGCGATCACCGATCCGGCGCAGCTAAGGGCGTGGTTCGTGGAGATCCTCGACTACGACCGCAGCCGCCTGGACTTCGCCGCCGGCGCCGAACTGGCCTTCGCGCCGGAGCAGGGGCACGACCTCCCGCCGGGGAAAGGGCGGAGCACCCGGTTCGATCCGCCGAACCTGCTGGTGCACACGTGGGACGCGGACGTCCTGCGCTGGGAGCTGGCGGCAGACGGCCCGGACGGCTGCCGGTTGATCTTCACCAACATCCGCGCCGACCACGACTTCGCCATCCTGGAACTGAAATCGTCCATCCTGGGCGGCCGGGTGCTACAAAGCCACCATCGACTTCGACATCCTCACATCGCTAGACCCTTGACGATCAACACAACCGCCAAACTTCACGGCCTTGGCACTAGTGCTCCGAGTTCCGCTGGCCGACGCGGTAGGTGCCGGCGGAGCGGACGTGGTCGATCATGATCCGCTCTGCTGTCTCGCCGTCGCCCGCTTCCAGCGCGTCGAGGAGCTTGGCGTGGGCGTCCAGGTGACGTTGGGTGTGCTCCGCGTCAAGCCAGGGCAACGCATCGGTCGGCACCGGGTAGCTGTTGCGGACCGCGCGCGCGTGCTGACCGAGGAAGGCCGGTCCGCCGATGTCGGCGATCGCCAGGTGCAATTCCTGGCTCTGCTCGCCGAGCCGATACCGGTTGCCCTCGGCGGCATCGCGGACCATGGCCTCGTGCCGTTGGCGGAGCCGGGCGAGCTGCTCCGGGCCGATCCGGTCGGCGGCCAGTCGGGCGCCGAGTCCCTCGACCACGGCGCGGACGTTGTAGTACTCGAACAACGCGTCGTCGCTGAGGTCGATCACGGTTGCGCCGTGGTGGCTCTGGTAGCTGACCAGGCGGTCGTTTTCCAGGCGTCGCAGGGCCTCCCGGACCGGGGTGATCGACACGCCCAGCCGCTGGGCGAGTGGGGCTGCCTTCAACTGGGTGCCGCCGGGGATCTTCGCACTGCGGATCTCTTGCAGCAGCACGCTGTAGACGTAGTCCGCCTTGCTCATAGGCGGCCGGTTCGGCCCTGACATCCCCAGTCCTTCGGCTAGTCGATCTGCTTCGAGTATCCCGCATCGCCCGCGCAGCCGAGGATCGGCCAGCTATGGACTTACAAGTTACATTTTATAAGTCGTCGAGACCGAGGCGGCAGCTCAACCGGTCGGGATCGCGGCCAGCGCGGGCTCGTCGAGCGGGTCGGCCGAGGTCAGCTCGCAGCGCAATCCACCTTCCTCGGCGGTCAGCCGGGTGCCAGCGCGCGCGCCTGCCTCGCGGACGGCGTGGTAAGGAAGTCGTGGTGCGGGCCGGGCTCATGGTCATCTTTGCGGTAGGACGAGGCGCTGGGTGGCAGTTCTTGCCGGTTCGCCAGCCACCACGCCGACACCGCACCACGAACTGGCGTGGTTCAGGTCGTGCTCGCGGAGCGCGGCGGTGATCTTGCTCGGGCCAGGCGAGAGTCGCTCCACAGGTATTCGGGCCTGTCGGCTGGGCCTTCGGGGGCAATCGTGCGATGGGGGATTGACTTCCAGTTAGGTCGAAGTTTCAAGCTGTCGTCGGTAGAGCAGGCAGTCTCGAAGGGGTACGGGTATGCAGACTTCGGTGGACCGCTCGGTGTTCGACGCCGCCTACGAGGAGAACACCGCTCCTTGGGTGATCGGCGAGCCGCAGCCGGCGATCGTCGAGCTGGAGAAGGCCGGCGGCATCAGCGGCGCAGTGCTCGATCCCGGCTGCGGTGCTGGTGAGCACACGATCCTGCTGACCGAGCTGGGCTACGACGTGCAGGGGGTGGACTTCTCGGCCCTGGCAATCGAGAAAGCCCGGGCCAACGCCGCCGACCAGCGCGTCGACGCCCGCTTCGACGTCGCCGATGCGCTGCAGCTGACCGGAGGGCCGTACGACACCGTTGTGGACAGCGCGCTGTTCCACGTGTTCGGGCCGGAAGACCGCGAAAAGTACGTGCGCAGCCTGCACGGCGTGTGCCGCCCCGGGGCGACCGTGCACGTCCTGGCGCTGGCCGACGTCGAACCCAGTTTCGGGCCGCGCATCCCCGAAGCGGTGCTGCACGACGCCTTCGCCGGTGAGGGGTGGCGGCTAGAGAAGATCCGGTTGACCGCCTACCGGGGCGTCGCGCGGGGTGAGCGCGCGGAGAAGTTCGATGTCGAGAGCGGCGCCCACGTCGACGTGCCCGCCTGGCTGGCCACCGCCACCCGGCTCTGACGTCCACATCGGACCATCTGGGGAGGTGGCCCCAGCCGTGCGCGGCTGGCACACTGGGTGGATGACCGAGGATTCTGCGTGCGCGGTGGCGCACGGTGAAGTTCCGGACCCAGCCACCGGTGGCCGTGCGCTGGTGGCGGTTTTCGCCTCGCCGGTGGCGGAATTCCTGCTGCGCTACGGCCGGGAACTCGGCTTCCGGACGTTGCTGGTCGAACCGGACGGCGAGCGCGCGGCCGGGCTCGACGCGGTTTCTGCGGTGCCGGGTCTGGGGGCCGACGCGGACGTGGTGGTCACCGACCACCACCGACCGGAACTCGGTCCGGTGCTGCGGGACGTGTTGAAGCGCGACGTCCGCTGGGTTGGCATCATGGGCAATCCGCGCCACGTCGGCCCGCACGTTGCCGCGCTGCAGGAGCTCGGTGTCCCGGCTGCCGAGATCGAGCGAGTGCGCCGGCCGATCGGCCTGAACATCGGTTCCCGGACTCCGCCGGAGATCGCCATCGCGACCCTCGCGGGCCTGCTGGCCGACCGCAACGGCAAGCCCGGCGGCTTCGCCTTCTGAACGACTCTCGCTTTCCCCGGTGCGACGTGGTTGTGCTCCGGGCACCCAGCGGCCTGGCGCGGGAGTGTTCCGGAGCTGGCCGGCAGGGTGCGTTGGTGAGCGGTATCGCGTTTTGGGAACTGTCGCAGGTGTCCTTTTTGGAGCGCGCGGCGGAGGCATTCGCCGATCGCCCGGCGGTGGTCGAGGGCGCGCAGCGCTATAGCTACGCGGAGTTTTGGGATCGCGCCCAGTAGCTTGCCGGAATGCTTGCCGCGCACGGAGTTCGACCAGGCGACCGGGTCGCTCTGCTCTCGCCTAACACGCACGTGCTGCTGGAGGCGCGCTACGGGTGCCGTTGGCCGGCGCGGTGCTGGTCGCGCTGAACACCCGCTTGGACGCGCTGGAGATCGCGTACCTCCTCGAACACAGCGGCGTTAAACTGGCCATTGTGGACACCGAGTTCCGGGACCTGTTCGACGAGGCGAATTCCGGCCTCGGCCTCCTGGTGATCGATTCCCGCCAGTACGACGCGCTCCGCGACGCGGCGCAACCGCACCGGGTGGATGTGGCCGACGAGCGTTCGCTGGTGTCGATCAACTACACCAGCGGAACCACCGGCCGCCCGAAGGGCGTGATGTATTACCACCGCGGCGCCTACCTGCAGGCGTTGGCGATGGCCTACCACGCGAAACTGACACGGCCTCGCGCTACCTGTGGACGCTGCCGATGTTCCACACCAACGGCATGCTCCCGTGGGCGGTGACGGCGGCTGGGGCGGTGCACCACCGGGCGCACGACGGGCGGGCGTCCGGCGAGGTTTTGCACAACACGGACCGCCGAGGGAAACCCCCGTCCCACCCGTTGCAGCGGGAGCAGATGGCCAAACCGCTGCAGCGATCAGCGATGACCGGGCGCGAGGCGGTGCGCGACGACCCTGTACGCCGGTGGATTTTCATCGCCACCGGCGCCGTGCTGGGGATCGTCGTCGGCGAGCTCAGGCGCTGATCCTCGAATGCCTTGCCTCGTAGCGGATCACTGCTCGGCGAGGGCGTCGATCACGGCCTGTCCGTACCTGGCGAGCTTCTGCTCGCCCACGCCGCTGATGCCGCCCAGCTCGTCCAGGGTGGACGGTTGCGACGCGGCGATCTGCCGGAGCGTGGAGTCGTGGAAGATGATGAACGGTGCCTTGTTCTCCTCGCGGGCGGTTGCCGCCCGCCAGGCACGCAACCGTTGGAAGACCGGCTCCGCCTCCGGCGGCATGTCCTGCGCGGCCTGCTTGGGGGCCTTGGGCTTGGCGGCTGGGGCGGCGACGCGCTTGGGTTCGGTGCGCAGCATGACCTTGCGCGGGTCGTTCCGGCGCAGCACCTCGCCGCTGGATTCGGTGAGCACCAGCGTGCCGTAGTCGCCTTCCACCGACAGCAGGCGTTGGGCCAGCAGTTGGCGGATCACGCCGCGCCACTCGTTGTCGCTCAGGTCAACGCCGACGCCGAACACGCTCAGCGAGTCGTGCCGGAACTGCTCGACCTTAGCGGTCTTCTTGCCGCGCAGGATGTCGATGATCTGGCCGGCACCGAACTTCTGGTTGCGTTCGCGGGCCAGGCGAACCACGGTCGACAGCAGCTTCTGCGCCGCGACCGTCCCGTCCCACGATTCCGGCGGAGCCAAGCACGTGTCGCAGTTGCCGCAGGCCTCTGGAGAGTCCTGGCCGAAGTACGCGAGCAGCTGCGTGCGGCGGCATTCGACGGTCTCGCACAGGGCAAGCATCGAGTCCAGGTGCCGCGACGACGTGCGGCGGTGTGCGTCGTCGCCCTCGGATAGCTCGATCAGCTTTCGCTGCTGCACCACGTCTTGCAGGCCGTAGGCCATCCAGGCGGTCGAGGGCAGCCCGTCGCGGCCCGCGCGGCCGGTCTCCTGGTAGTAGCCCTCGACCGACTTGGGCAGGTCGAGGTGTGCGACGAAGCGCACGTCGGGTTTGTCGATACCCATGCCGAAGGCGATGGTGGCGACCATGACCAGGCCGTCCTCGCGCAGGAACCGGGCCTGGTGGGCAGCTCGGGCCTCCTTGTCCAGGCCCGCATGGTAGGGCAGCGCGTTGATCCCGTTGGCCACCAGGAACTCTGCGGTCCGCTCCACCTCGGCACGGGAGAGCCGGTAGACGATGCCCGCCTCGCCGGTGTGCTCGGTGCGCAGCAGTTGCAGCAGCTGCTTCTTCGGGTCGTTCTTCGGCACGATCCGGTACTGGATGTTCGGCCGGTCGAAGTCGGAGACGAAGTGCCGGGCCCCGGTCAGCTCCAGGCGGGTGGCGATCTCCTTGCGGGTCGCCTGGGTGGCGGTGGCGGTCAGCGCGATGCGGGGAATCGACGGCCAGCGCTCGTGCAGCACCGAAAGCGCCAGGTAGTCGGGGCGGAAGTCGTGGCCCCACTGTGCGACGCAGTGGGCTTCGTCGATGGCGAACACCGAAACCTGGCCGCGGTCGAACAGGTCCAGCGTCGAGTCCAGCCGCAGGCGCTCCGGTGCCAGGTAGAGCAGGTCGAGGTCGCCGGATACGAACGCGTCCTCGGTTTGCCGACGCTGCTCGTAGTTCTGGGTGGAGTTGAGGAAGCCGGCCCGCACACCGAGCTCTCTGAGCGCGTCGACCTGGTCCTGCATCAGCGCGATCAGCGGCGAGACGACGACGCCGATGCCGGGACGCACCAGCGACGGGATCTGGTAGCAAAGCGACTTGCCACCGCCGGTGGGCATCAGTACTAGAGCATCGCCACCACCGATCACGTGATCCACGATCTCCTGTTGGGAGCCGCGGAAGGAGTCGTAGCCGAACACCCTTTGCAGGACCTGCTGGGCGTCGGTCACCTCAAGATCGGGGGAAGCCACGGCGCGCATCTTACTTAAATTTAGAACCTGTCTCCGAACTCGTTTTGCGTGGCGGTGCGGGTGGCGGAACTCAGACGCTGTCTGGTCTCCGGAATCCCCGATTTGTGCATGTCCCAATACGCGGCATCGGGGACTGGCCTCACCAAGAGCCCCGACGGGGTGGGCACGGTCTGAGACCCGCGGCGGGAGTTGCTTGGGGGGCTAAGCGGCTGCGCCGCTTCAGAGACGAAGCCAGGCAGGTTTTAGCAGCATCCCGGACTAGAAGTGGGTTCCGGCAGGCCCGACATGCGTCGGTGTGCCGGTGAGCGCCGGGATTTGGTGTGACGTGCGTCCCGCCGGGGCGGTAGGGCACGCATCGGGAACAACTCGCAGGACAGAATCGTTCGTGGAAATAGTTGAATCTTGTACCAAAACGAGATCTGGTCAGCGAGGGAGTTCACATGCAGTTCGGGATCTTCACGGTCGGTGACGTCACCACCGACCCGACCAACGGCCGCGCGCCCTCCGAGAACGAGCGGATTAAGGCCATGGTGCGGATCGCGCTCAAGGCTGAGGAGATCGGGCTCGACGTCTTCGCCACCGGCGAACACCACAACCCGCCCTTCGTGCCGTCCTCGCCGACGACCATGCTCGGCTATGTCGCGGCCTGCACCGAGCGGCTGGTCCTGTCCACCTCGACCACGCTGATCACCACGAACGACCCGGTCAAGATCGCCGAGGACTTCGCGATGCTGCAACACCTGGCCGACGGCCGCGTCGACCTGATGATGGGCCGCGGCAACACCGGGCCGGTGTACCCGTGGTTCGGTCAAGACATCCGCCAGGGCATCCCGCTGGCCATCGAGAACTACCGCCTGCTGCACCAGCTGTGGCGGGAAGACGTGGTCGACTGGGAGGGCAAGTTCCGCACCCCGCTGCAGTCGTTCACCTCGACCCCGCGGCCGCTGGACGGAGTGCCACCGTTCGTCTGGCACGGCTCCATCCGCAGCCCGGAGATCGCCGAACAGGCCGCCTACTACGGCGACGGCTTCTTCCACAACAACATCTTCTGGCCCCAGGAGCACACCCAGCGGATGGTGGAGCTGTACCGGCGGCGGTTCGAGCACTACGGGCACGGCTCGGCGGACCAGGCGATCGTCGGCCTCGGCGGCCAGGTGTTCATGCGCAAGAACTCCCAGGACGCGGTCCGCGAGTTCCGCCCGTACTTCGACCACGCGCCGGTGTACGGCGGCGGGCCGTCGCTGGAGGAGTTCACCGAGCAGACGCCGCTGACGGTGGGCAGCCCGCAGGAGGTCATCGACCGGACCCTGGGCTTCCGCGAGAACGTCGGCGACTACCAGCGCCAGCTGTTCCTGATGGACCACGCTGGGCTGCCGCTGAAGACCGTCCTGGAACAGCTAGACCTGCTCGGCGAGGAGGTCGTTCCGGTGCTGCGCAAGGAATTCGAGTCGATGCGGCCCGCACACGTGCCGGACGCCCCGACGCACGCGTCGCTGCTGGCCGCGAAGGAAGCGAAGAAAGCGCAGGCAGCGAAATGAGCGAGCGGAACCTGGTAGTGGTCTCGGCGGGCCTGAGCCAGCCGTCGTCGACCCGGCTGCTGGCCGACCGGCTGGCGGCGGCGACCGGCCGCGCGCTGGCGGAGCCGCCGCAGGTCGCGGTCGTGGAGCTGCGCGACCACGCCAAGGACGTGGCGAACAATTTGGTCACCGGCTTTCCCGGCGGTGAGCTGCCGAAGGTGCTCGACCAGGTGGCCGCGGCCGACGGGCTGATCGCGGTAACGCCGATCTTCCAGGCGTCCTACAGCGGGCTGTTCAAGTCGTTCTTCGACGTGTTGGACAACGAATCGCTGCTGGGCAAGCCGGTGCTGATCGGCGCCACCGGCGGGTCGCCGCGCCACTCGCTGGCGCTGGAGTACGCGATGCGCCCGATGTTCAGCTATCTGCGGGCAGTGGTGGTACCGACGGCGGTGTACGCGGCGTCGGAGGACTGGGGTTCGTCGGGCGACGGCGCGCCCCTGGCCGACCGGATCGACCGCGCAGCGGGCGAGTTCGCGGCCCTCGTCGACCGCCGCCCGGCTCCACCGAGGCCCGATGCCTTCGACGAACCGATCCCCTTCGAGCAGCTCCTGTCCCAGACCCAGAACTGAATCCCCACGCAGGCCGGCTAGCGGCGGGGCGATGGCACCTGTTCCAGCGTGTCACTCGCACCGCCGTGACCATTGATTCGATCGCGGGCGAACCGGGTCGGGCCTCCGGCGGCCTGGCGCGGACTGAGCGTCGGGGTGGTGGTCGAGCAGCCGGGCTGGCGGAATGGGCGAGGGGAACCAGGTTGCCGATTCCCTTCGAACAACGCCTTTCCCGAAACCAAAACTGATCTCCCGGCGCGAAGGGCGCCTTGCTGCCAACGACTCCGCGAGCCATCCCCGCCACCAGCGAACCCGCCGCGTACAACGAATAC